>CAYQDH010000381.1:2255-5669 GCA_964416075.1 uncultured Anaerolineales bacterium
GAGATGTCGGCCGGTGGAACGAGCTCCGGTGCGCAGGCACCGGGCGCTGCGCCGAGCGGCGCGGGCAACGCCGTGGTCTCGACGGCGCTGCTCGATGCCCTGGTCAACATGCTGGCGGCCAAAGCCTAACACAATCTTTGAGGATGAGAGGAGAGTTCGTCCTTCCTTCTCTCGTCACATCATACTAGAACGGGAGCATTTTCTATGAAGCGAGTTATCTATCTGACCACTGCCGTGATCTTTTTAGCAGCGCTGGCCCTCGCGGGCTGCGCCCCCAAAAGCGCACAGGGAACGAATCCGGGCGCTGGCCCGGGGGGCCCCAATATGGCGCCGCTGACGCAGGACTATGAAAACGCTCTGCCTGTGCTCAACCAGTTGGTGGTGGGTACCTTTAAGCTAGAAGACACGGACCAGGCCATCAACGCCGAGCAGGCTGCAGTGTTACTTACCCTGTGGAAGGGCTATCGCGGCATGAGCGGCGGCTCATCTTTTTCGCCGGTGGAGATGCAGGCACTGCTGAAGCAGATTCGCGGCAAGATGACGGAGGAGCAGTTGAAGGCCATTGCGGCGATGCAGCTCGCGCGTGACGACATGATGCAGCTGATGCAAGAGCGTGGCATCGAGATGACCGATAGCGGGATTGGCGCTACGAGCGCGGCGTCGACGGCTACCCGGCAGGCCCAGCGTCCGGCCATCGGTGGAGGGGGCATGCCCGGCGGGGGCGGCAATCGAGGCGGCGGCGGAGCCCCAGCCCCGGGTGGCGGGATGCCGGCCGGCGGCGACCCGGGCATGGGTGGCTTTCCGGGTGGCGTGCCCGGTGAGGGCACGCCGGGCATCCAGCAGCAGAGTAGAGGGGCGGGTGGGCTTGCGGTGCCGCCTCCACTCTACGATGCGCTGATCGAGTTGCTCAAATCCAAGGTGTAAAAGGAAACCCTCCCGTGGGTAGAGCCAAGAAGCCTGCGGGTGGATCGGAATGGCCCTTTCCCGGGAGGTTGGTTTGGCCTATACTATAACAAATGGGGGGCACGATGCACCACGGGTGATCGCCCTTACCCGCCGCGCCGAACCCGATAATCGATGTGGCTGTAGCGGAGATAGTAGCATGAGCAAGACAATTCTGGTGGTCGATGATGAAGAACGCATGCGCGCCTTGTTGCGCGCTTATCTGACACAGGAGGGTTTCACGGTCCTCACGGCCGCGAACGGCCGCGAGGCGCTCCAGGTCGCTCGTCAGATCAAGCCGGACCTGATCATTCTCGATATCATGATGCCCGAGATGGACGGCTATACCTTTCTGCGGCTGTACCGGCAGGAACAGGGCGCTCCGGTCATCGTGGTGACGGCCAAGGTGGAAGAGACGGACAACGTATTGGGCCTGGAGCTCGGCGCCGATGATTACGTGACCAAGCCTTTCAGCCCACGTATCCTTGTGGCGCGTGTGCGTGCGGTGCTTCGTCGGGCGGGGTTGTCTGCACCCCAATCGGGCGTGCTGCGGGGGGGCGATATAATCCTCGACCGCGGCGCTCACACGGTTGCGGTTGGCGAGCGGACGGTATCCCTAACGCCATCCGAGTTCGAGCTGCTGGCAGCCATGATGTCGCTACCCGGCCAAGTCCTCAGTCGGGGCGATCTGCTGGACCATGTGCAGGGTATCGACTATGAGGGCTATGAGCGGACCATCGATGTGCACATCCGTAATCTGCGCACCAAGATCGAGCCCGACCCGCGCCACCCGCGCTATGTCGAGACGGTCTACGGTGTCGGCTATCGCTTTGCCGGAGAGTAGCTGCCATGCGTTTCCTTGGACTGCGCTCTGTAAATGCCCGGCTGATGCTTGCCTTTGTCATCGTCAGCCTGTTTGGCATTATCCTGGCTGCCGCCTACGTGGGCTATACCACTGCGCGCGAGTTTCACACCTTCGCCGATTCCCGTAACCAGGCCAGCTTCCTGGAGCGCTGGGCGCAGTATTATCGTTTGCGAGGCAGCTGGGAGGGCATAGAGAATGCCCTATCTTCGCTTTGGCCTCCTCCGCCCGCGCCAGCAGGCCAGGCTCCTGCCCCCACCCCCGACCCCAAGTTTAGGGCTATCGTGCTGGTTGACGCCCAGGGACAAGTAGTCCTGAGCGGGCTGGGCCACGACGTTGGCGAGCAATTGCCCGAGGAGCAGGTTCGCGGCGGGCTGGCGATCGAGGTAGATGGGCAGGTGGTGGGCGCCCTGATCATGCGCACGCGGGTGCCTGAGCCAGATAGCGCCAGAGACCGCTTCCTGGCGCGCTTTTCCGGTGCCTGGCTCATCGGGGGCGGGGGTGCGATGTTGGTGGCCTTGTTGCTGAGTTTGCTTCTCTCCCGGTCGATAACCCGACCGCTGCAAGAACTGACTGTAGCCACAGAGGCGATGTCCAGAGGCGATCTCGCACATGATATCCCGGTGCGCTCGCAAGATGAGATCGGCGACCTGACGCAGGCATTCAATCGCATGAGCGCCGAGTTGGCTCGCTCCCAGAAGCTGCGCCGCCAAATGACGGCCGACATCGCCCATGAATTGCGCACGCCCCTGAGCCTGATCCTGGGGCATGCCGAGGCACTGAGCGATGGTGTGCTGCCCCCCTCTGCCGAGACATTCGACATTATCCTGGACGAAGCGCAACGTCTGTCTCGCGTCGTGGATGACCTGCGCACCCTCTCCCTCTCGGATTCCGGGGAGTTGTCTTTGTATCGCGTGCCCACCCCGACGCGGCAGCTCCTGGAGACGGCAATCACTTCCCACCGGGCTCTGGCCGAGGCGCGTGGGGTGGAGTTGACCTTGGGCGTTGACGATGACCTGCCGGACGTGGACGTGGACCCCGACCGGATTTCCCAGGTGTTACACAACTTGCTCAGCAATGCCCTGCGTTACACACCCCAGGGCGGAAGCATCACGCTTTCAGCCTGTGCACAGGGCGGCCAGGTAACCTTTGCCGTGGCCGACAGTGGTTCCGGTATCTCTCAGGAAGATCTGTGCCGCGTGTTCGAGCGCTTTTACCGCGGCGACCAGGCTCGTCACCGCGCCGACGGCGGCACAGGCCTGGGCCTGGCCATCGCCCGTTCGATCGTGGAGATGCATGGCGGGCGCATCTGGGCCGAGAGCGCAGAAGGCTCGGGGGCCACCTTCACCTTTCAGATCCCCGTCGCTGCTGAATCCTCCTGATTCTCGCAAAGCGTAAGACCTCGGGAGGGCATCCCCTTCGAGAGCGTCCCTTTGCAGGGGGTAGCCTTTTTGATTTGTCACCCGCTCGTGAAATCCCCGAGGATGTGAGCGTGACCATGACCCTCTGGCCGATGGATCCCATCCTGAAAAGGGCTGTGGGATTCAACATCTACGATCCATCCGGAAAGGAAGTGGCTGTAGGCGTAGCTAATTCTGACGGCCAGCGCG
>CAYQDH010000382.1:0-5652 GCA_964416075.1 uncultured Anaerolineales bacterium
TCGTCTCGCCGCCTTCCTCTCCTCCCCAGGACACCATTTATGACCGAATCTCAGTGGCCTATATTTGACACGTGGTGGCCTATTATCTATACTTAGAATCTGTAAGCGGGTGTAGCTCAGCTGGCAGAGCGTCTGCTTCCCAAGCAGAATGTCGCGGATTCAAATTCCGCCACCCGCTCCTTCTATTTCAAGTGTGCCATTTCTCCTTTCTTTTGCGGTCAATGACACGAGAAGAAAGGAGACATGTGACACGCAAGTGATTCGCGAGTCAGACCTAATACCCCTGACTGCTGTTGTCCATGCATTTCTTCCCTTGGGATTCCTCACGCTCCGCCTCATCACCTCGTACCTTGTAGACCTACGTGAAAAGGGGTTGAAGGACAACTCTATTCACGTCGCGCGGCGGGGTAGGGCGCGATCACTATCACCCAAGTCGTTGACTTATCGTCTGCTTCTCCGATAGCCTTTCTCTTGGGCGGTCACGATGGCGTGGCAGTTCTGGCAGAGCACAGTACACTTGGCAATCTCAGCCTCTAGTCTCGCCTGTGAATACTGATGGAATACGGCAATGGACAACTCAATGTCCTTGTCCTTAGGGTTTCTGTGGTGGAAGCACAGACAGGCGGGCCTCGATTCACCGCACATCTCACAAGGGTGAGTAGACAGGTACTCGTAGAGATAGTCCCTAAGCTCATCCCGCCGACGCTCGGACATCTGCCGCACACGCTCTCTGTACTGGGGGTTGTTGGCATAGTACTGTCGGTCGTACTCGTGCTTGCATTCCTTACACATGGACTGGCGCCCGTTTGGCCTATCGGACGCCCGCGTGAACTCGGAAGGGGGGAGGACACGACCACACCTGGGACAGCGGATTTCCTGTATCGTTTCGGGATCCGGCTTATCCCTGGCCACAAAGCCTTCCTGGTAGTACCGCTTTCGACACGCTCTGCATTCGTGCTGGCGACCGCTGGCTTCATGGGCGTTAGATGCGAATTCGTCTTCGGGTAGGAGTTGCTTACAGTGAGAACAGCGCGTATACTTGGGCATGACTCTCCAATACGTTAGGTGGAACAAGTCGTTACCCAGTTGACAACTACCTGATTTTTCCTATAATCATAGCCGCTTGTGCATTTCGAATCAAGTGCTACGAAGACTCTGATTTTGTAGGAGGACATGGGCATGACGACCGACACGAACATGATCGTTGTCTCGTGACGGTGCGCCCATTTTCTGAACGTTGACCCTTTTCCGCCGTGGGCGCCGATGCCCACGGCTTTTTGTTCCCACTTTCGCATCACAGGCCGTGGGCGCGCCCCGCGGCTTTTTTTGTTGCTCGCCCCTGTTGGGCGCGACGTTCGAGCCTTGATACTATCTTGGGAGATGGGAATGGCGATTCGGGCTATGGTGTTCGATTGTGGGGGCGTCCTCTTGCGCGATGGCGACCTGGCGGCCTATGGCGCCTGGGAAGAGCGACTGGGCCTGCCCCAGGGGGAGTTGGCACGTCGCCTGTGGTCCGGCGAAACCTGGCAGATGGCCGAGGTGGGCAAGATCAGCGATGCCGAGTACTGGCGGCGTATGGGCCAGGAGCTGGGTGTCACCTCGCCGGAGCAGGTCGATCAATTGCGCGAGGACCTGTGGGGCACATGGATCATCGATGAGCGCGTTCTGGACCTGGTGGAGCGGGCCAAGCGCCAGTATCGCGTGGCCATCCTGAGCAACGCCACGGATGCCCTGGAGGATCTGTTGCAGCACCGCTATGGGGTGGCCGACCGCTTTGAGGCCATCGTCAACTCGGCCCGCGTGGGCATCGCCAAGCCCGATCCGGGCATTTATGAGGCTCTGTTGCGGCGGCTCGGCCTGGAGGCTGCGGATATCCTGTTTGTGGACGACCGGGCGGAGAACATCGCCGCGGCAGCCCGCCTGGGGATGCATGTGCTTTGGTTCGTGCACGCCGAGGAGCTGGAGCGCCAGTTGGCTGCCCACCTTAGCCCGGGCGGCAACGGCCACGGGGAGCATGGCGCCACGCCCGCTTAGCGTCGCGCCTCTCTCTCCCTGCGGGCCATGGATGGAGGGACTATGTTACAGGTCTCGGATCTGAGCAAACGCTACGGAGACAATCTCCTTTTCGAAAAGGTCAATTTCGTGATCAACGCGCGTGACCGCGTGGGCCTTGTGGGGCCCAATGGGTGTGGCAAGACCACCCTGGTGCGCATCCTGCTCGGCGAAGAAGAGCCGGATACGGGCAGCGTGCACCAAACCACACGTTTCACCACGGGGTACCTACCCCAAGCGCTGGAATACGAAGCCGGCGAGACCGTGCGCGACGTGCTATCAGACTCTCTGGGTATCGATGAGGATCACCTGGCCGACCAGGTGCAGGAGCTGGCGCACCAGATGGCGGGGGCGCAGGGCGACCATCTGCGGGCCATCGAGCGGCGCTATGCTTTGGCCCTGGACCGCCTGACCGGCGCAGCCAGCCGGCTCCCGACCCACGTGGTGGACCAGGTTCTGGCCGGCCTGGGCTTGGGAGAGGTGCAGCCCACCACGCCCGTGCGGATTCTCAGCGGTGGGCAAAAGACGCGGCTGGGGCTGGCGGCGATCCTGCTGCAAAACCCGTCCTTCCTGCTCCTGGACGAGCCCACCAATCACCTCGACATGACGGCGTTGGAATGGCTGGAGGGTTACCTGCACCAATACTCGGGAGCCATGCTCATCGTGTCGCATGACCGCATGTTCCTG
Source organism: uncultured Anaerolineales bacterium (assembly GCA_964416075.1). GTDB lineage: Bacteria > Chloroflexota > Anaerolineae > UBA1429 > UBA1429 > CAYQDH01. Next base: position 2,740 of record CAYQDH010000382.1, read on the forward strand.
GACCGCATTGTGAACTGGATCCTGGAGATCGATCCGCAGAGTCGCCAGGCCAGGATGTACCCGGGCAGCTACAGTGACTATGTGGCGGCCAAGGAGCGGGAGCGGCACAAGCACTGGCAGGCTTACAAAGAGCAAGAGGAACGCATCGCCCAGCTAGAGAGTGCGGTGCAACAGCTCAAGGGACAAGCGCGGGGCATCGAAAAGGAAACGATCAACTTTCACTATCGAAAAAAGGCCAAGAAGGTGGCGCGCCAGGGCGTGGTGCGGCAGAAGCGCATCGAGCGCATGATCGAGTCGGAAAACCACGTGGAGAAACCCCAGCAAAGCTGGGATATGAACCTCGAGTTCGCGAACACGCCCCCCAGCGGGCAAGACGTGCTGGTCCTCGAAGATCTGGGCAAGCGCTATGGCGACCACGTACTGTTCGAGGGGGTCAATCTGATCCTCCAGCGTGGAGAGCGCGTCACCCTGGTGGGGCCGAATGGCTCCGGCAAGACGACGCTATTACGCATGATCACCGGCCGTGAGGTCCCCACGGCGGGGGTATTGCAGCGGGGCGCCAATGTCCAGGTGGGATACTTTTCTCAGGAACAGGAGAGCCTGGATTGGGGCGTCACCCCTCTGGAGACGGTTCAGCGGGTCTCGGGGATGGGCGAAACGGAAGCGCGCACCTTCCTGCACCTGATGCTGTTTGCGGGGGACGACGTCTTTGTCCCGGTGAGCGACCTGAGCTATGGCCAGAGAGCACGCCTGGCGTTGGGTGTGTTGGTGTTGCAGGGGTGCAACTTGTTGCTGTTGGACGAGCCGATCAACCACCTGGATATCCCTTCGCGCGAGAATTTCGAGCGCGCCCTATCCGCCTACAGGGGTACGATACTGGCCGTGGTGCACGATCGCTATTTCATCCAGCATTTCGCCACGGCGCTGTGGTCCGTCGAGAACCACGGCATCCACCGCTATATCGACCTAGATGACCTGAAGCGGGGGCAAGCGGGCCTGCCATCGCATTGAGCGCTCTCAGGCACCGGATCGTTCTCCGGATGATTTGCCGTCCTGGCAAAATCGCCTGATGGGGAACCGACCGTTTGTGACAAGCGTCTTATCCCTGTACAATGACTAATTGAGGCTAGTGCGGGGGTGTGCGCCGGATCTCGCCCCGCCGCCGTATAATCCTATTGCTAGTGATGTGTCATGCCTTCAGACGATAATAATACGCCCTGGTCATCCTTGCCCGAAATCGAGCTGCCCTCTACCCTTCCTGAGCAGGGGGAGGAGCCCTTTTCGCTGCCCCCCGAGCCCTCGCGCCTGCAACGTTCTGCGCGCAAGGCAGGTCGCGTGCTGGGTCCCGCTCTGGTCGTCTTGGTGGCTGTCGTCCTCGTGGCGACCCTCGCTGGCATCGGCGTATATGCTTCCTATGCCTCATCCCTCCCTTCACCGCAGGAGCTGCACCAGCGGACAACGCCGTTCAAAAGCACCAAGATCTATGATCGCCAAGGTCGCCTGCTGTTCGAGATCTTTGATCCCCAAGGCGGCCGCCGCACTGTGGTGCCCTATGAACAGCTCCCCCGCGTGGTCATCGATGCCACCGTGGCCACAGAGGATGCCACCTTCTTTACCAACCCCGGCTTTAGCCCGCTGGCCATCGCCAAGGCGCTGTATCGCGATTTACGCGCGCAGGAGATGGTCTATGGCGCCAGCGGCATCACCCAGCAGCTGGTCAAGAACATCTTTCTGACGCGCGAGCGCACCTTTTCGCGCAAGATCAAAGAAGCCATCCTGGCGGCTGAGGTCACCCGCCGCTACAGCAAAGAAGAGATCCTGGAGATCTATCTCAACGAGGTTTACTATGGCAACCTGTCGTATGGCATCGGCGCTGCGGCGGAGACCTACTTTGGCAAGCGCGTGTCCCAGCTCAACCTGGCCGAGGCAGCCCTCCTGGCGGGGATGTTGCAGTCGCCGGCCATCTATGACCCTTATATAGACCCTGCTGGGACACTGACCAGGCGCAATACCGTCCTTGGCCTGATGCGCGAGAACGGGTATATCACCGATGAGCAATACCGCGCAACGGTGGACCAAGAGCTCCAGCTCGTGCCGCGCCAGCTGATCCTGGAAGCGCCCCACATGGTGGTCTATGTGCGCGAACAGCTCGAGCAGGCCTATGGCACAGAGGTGCTATACCGGGGAGGCCTGCAGGTATACACCACTCTGGACCTGGACATGCAACACCTGGCCGAGGAGGTGGCGCGGGAAAGGGTGGACGAGCTGCGCAAGAACAAGGCATCCAATGCCGCCTTGGTGGCCATGGATCCCAAGACCGGGGATATTCTTGCCATGCTGGGCAGCGTGGATTTTTACGATATCGCAATCGACGGCCAGGTGAATGTGGCGCGCAGCCTGCGACAGCCGGGTTCCACCATCAAACCCTTCACCTACCTGGCGGCCATGGAAAAGTACGGCTGGGGGCCGGCTTCCCTGGTGATGGATGTCACCCAGCCCTTCCCCGATGGGGCCAACCCGCCCTACGTGCCGCGCAACTATGACGGCAAGGAGTGGGGCCCTATCTCGGTGCGTATGGCGCTGGCCAATTCGCGCAACATCCCGGCGGTGGGCACGCTGAACCAGGTCGGGCTGCCCGCCTTCCTGGAGGTGGCGCACCGGTTGGGGATCAATTCGCTGAACCGGCCCGATTACGGCCTTGCGCTCACGCTAGGCGGCGGCGATGTGACGCTGCTGGAACTGACGGCGGCGTATGCCACGCTCGACAACGGCGGTCTGCGAGTCATGCCGCGCACCATTCTGCGCATCGAGGACCAGCTGGGCAACGTCTTGGCGCCGGAGACGCTACCCGAGATGCCCAGGGTCATCGATGCGCGCCACGCGTACCTGCTCACCGATATCCTGTCCGACAAC
>CAYQDH010000383.1:0-5646 GCA_964416075.1 uncultured Anaerolineales bacterium
TTGGTACGAGCACATACTCGTCCCATAGCACGATGGCATCTCGGTGGGGGCATGCTTTGCTAAGCAAAGCGGGGGGATTCCCAGGGTGCGCCCGAGCGGCATGCTGGTCGGCGGATGGAGTTCATCCGCGGATAGATCTCGTCCGCGCTCGCCAGACCCGATTCGAAGTACAGGAGGTATTGCCATGTCCAAGGCTGTCTATTGTCGTGAGGTAGGGTTCGATTGCAATGGCAAGGTCACCGCAGAAACCGAGGAAGAGGTGATTGCCAAAGCGGCCAAGCATGCCATGGAAGTTCATGGGGTGAAGGAGATCACCCCCGAGATCGCCGCCAAGGTCAAGTCGGTCGTCCACGACGAGAGGTAGAGGAAGGCATCCTGGGTCCGGTGCACGGGGAAAGCCAGGTTCGTGCGGCGGCAACCAGGGGGGAGCGCGAAACGGATATCGCGGGTACAGGGATGGGGAGGGACGCACGCCCCTCCCCATGCCAAGCCACTGCAAACGGTTACCTGATGACTGTCAACCGCTCACTGACCACTGATCACTGACCACTGACGGCTAGTTCGTCCCAGGTATGTTGTTCAGGTTGATCGGCAACCACAACCGGGGCGGGATGACGTAAGGATTCTCCCAGCTGAGATCCAGGCTCGCCTGGCCCTGCTCCTCCGCGTACTCGACGCGCAGGATGCGGTCCTTGCAGCGCCCGGAGACGCCGCGCTGGTCGGTGCAGTCGCGGTAGCTGAGCGGCACCAGGACGGTTTCGTCGATGCCGTCGCTGGTGTCGCGCCAGGATTCGAAGACGATCTCGTTATCCACCCAGATGCGCACCGCGCCCTCGGCCACGATCTTGAACTCGAACCAGCCCGGCGTGGTGGGGAAGATCGGTCCCTGGAAGCGCAGGCTAAAGTCGTCGGCTGAGAGGGTAGGATCGGGCGCGCCCGAACCCCAGTCGAACACCAGGCCGCTATCCTCCTCAATCAGCACCGGATTGCGCGTGAGCCACTGGTTGCCGAAATACTCATAACGCCAGGTCGTCGGATACTCGGCGACGAAGGCCTGCACCCGCGCATTCTCGCTATCAGCCACATAGAGCGGGCCCTCAGGCACCTGCGCCAGGTCGTCGGGGCCGCGGAACTCGCCCTCGGCGACGCCATAGGAGCCCCACTGCCCCAGGACCGCCCCATCCAGCCCGAACTCGACGATGCGCTGGTTGCCGGTGTCGGCCACGGCGAGGATCATCCCCGTGGGGCCATCGACGACCGCCAGGCCCTTGGGCGCGCTCAGTTGCCCGGCGCCCGCACCGCACGAGCCGAACGTCCCGCGGAACACTCCATTTGCCGTAAAGACCTGCACGCGACAATTGCCGGTATCCATCACCGCGAGCGTGCCATCGGGCAGCAACTCGATATCCCAGGGGTTGTTGAACTCCTGGGGCAGGATGCCCGGACGGCCCCACTGGCCGAGGTATTTGCCACCCAGGTCAAAGTACTGGATGCGGTTGTTCTTGGTATCGGCCACGTAGACTCGATCCGCGGTCACCGCGATGCCCGCGGGGGCATTAAAGAACCCGGGCGCGGCGCTCTTGGCCGTTGAGCCCCAGAAGAAGAGCAGCTTGCCCGTCGGTCCGAAGGCCTGGATGCGGTTGTTGCCCGTGTCGGCCACATAGACGGTGCCATCGGCGGCCACGGCCAGGCCCTCGGGCGCCTCGAACTCGCCCAGGTCCGCGCCCCGGCTGCCCCACTGCCCCAGGAAAAGCCCCTTCTCATCAAAGAACTGCACGCGATGGCGCCCCTTGTCCACGACGTACGTATGGCCGTTGGGCCCCACCGCCACGCCGCTGATGGTCATGAACTGCCCCTCGCGGGCATCGGGATAGTGCCACATGCCGATATAACGGTCGGTGCACAGGAAGAGCTGGATGCGGTGGTTGTTCGAATCGGCCACATAGACCACGCCATCCCCGGCCACGGCCACACCCATGGGCCGGTCGAACTGGCCCGGCTCCTGGCCATACGAGCCCCAGGAGCGCAGGGGATCGCCCGCCAGGTTGAACGCTTGAATTCGGTCGTTGCCGCTATCGGCCACATAGACGATGGGGTCGCCGCTGTTGCACACGGCGTCGAGCGACACCTGCTGGCGAATCACGGGGGACACGCCGATGCGCGAGGGCTCCAGGAACTCGCCTTTGCCGCTGCCACAAGCGCCGAAGGAATCGGTCTGCACGCCCGCGGGGGTAAACACCAGCACCAGGCAGTTCTCCCGGTCCAGCACATAGACGTTGCCATCGGGCGCCACCGCCACATCGACGGGCAGGCCCGCGATGGCCCAGGCATCGACGAACACGCCCGCGGCGGTAAAGCGCTGGATACGGCCGTTGCCCCTATCAGCAACGTAGACCCTGCCATCGGGAGCCACGGTCAGCCCCTCCGGCATCTCGAACTGGCCGGGGCCGATCCCGCGAGAGCCCCACTCGCCATCGTACCCGCCGTCCTCGTCGAAATACTGGATACGGTGGTTGAGCTGATCCACGACGTACACACGGCCACTGTTGGCCACAGCCACATCGGTCGGCGAGATGAACTCACCTTGCCCCTTGCCCCAGCGGCCCCACACCGCGAGCGGCTCGCCCGTGGACTCGATGCGGCGGATGCGGTTGTTGCGCGTATCGGCGATGTAGACGGTGCGATCGGGGGCCACGGCCACCCCCTCGGGGGTGTTGAACTGCTGCTCGCCGCGGCCCTCAAAGGCCCACTCGCCAAAGAACTCAAAGTCAAAGGCGCCTTTGGGCGTGCCGGGGCGAGGCCGGAAGGCCTGCACACGGTTGTTATCCGTATCGGCCACAAAGATATGGCTGTCATCCTGGCGCACGGCCACGCCGCGGGGGATGTTGAACTGCCCAGCCAACGGGCCGAGCGAGCCCCAAGCCTTGAGAAAGGCCCCCGACTGGCTAAAGATCTGGATGCGGTTGTTGGCGCTATCGGCTACATAGATGTTGCTATCCTCGTCCGCCGCCAGATGCCAGGGCTCGTTGAACTGCCCCGCTTGCGCGCCATAGAGGCCCCACTTGCCTAGGTATTCGCCCAGGGCATCAAAGTAGACGATGCGGTGGCGGCGGATGTCGCTGACATAGACAAAGCCGTTGGGAGCGACCACCACGCCGATGGGCATGCTGAAAGCGTCAAAACGGTTGCCGGGCTCCTCCCAGTCGGTCCATTCAAAGCGGTAGATGCCGTCCACCGTAAAAGCCTGCACGCGCCGGTTGCCCGTGTCGGTCACATAGATCAGGCCGCCGCTGGGGTCCGGCTTGATGGCTATGGCCGTAGGGTTGGAGAACTGGCCCTTGAGGGCGCCGGGCTTGCCCCAGGAGCCCAAAAACGCGCCCTCGGGGGTAAAGTATTGGATGCGGCTATTGCCGTTATCCACGACGTAGACGGTGCCATCCCAGGCCACCACGATCCCGGAAGGGCGGAAGAACTGGCCCTCGCGCTCACCCAGGGAGCCCCACTGTCCCAGGAACTGGCCATCGGCGCTAAAGCGCTGGATGCGGTGGTTCTGGGTATCGACCACATAGATGTTGCGGTTACCCCCCGCCGCAGCCGCCGTGGGGTGGTTGACCTCTCCCACGGAGGCCTGGGCGGTGAGCGCATAGGCATAGTATGGGCCGTTCGGCGGAATCCCTATGGGATCGGGATCTTGCGCTGTCACCGCCAGCGGCTGCCCAACCAAAAGCAACACAACCATGGTGAGCAGCATGATGGACCATCGGATGTTGTCATGTGTACGCACCCTCGCGGGGCGCGGGTTGTTTGAGCCCGCTACGGGGCCGTTGCGGAACGAACGAGCACTCGGAAATCGCACGATTGTCCCCATTTTGCCCAATCTCCCTCTCAACTAAAGTAGCCTTGGTGATAAAACTCTTGAGTGAATATACCCTAAAAAATGTCACATGACTAGTCCACGCGCGGCCAATTGGGGCGTGTCCAGGGTTCTGGGTAGGGCCAATTCATGAATTGGCCCTACGTGCGGCGGTGGGGATGTGGCCAATTCGGCCAATTGGCCCTACGTGCGGCAATCGCCCAGAATCTGGACACGCCCCGGCCATCCTCATGCGGATCAGGGTTGCCGAGGTTATTCGCTCTGTTTTTTCAAGTAACTTCTAGTACTCTTTAACGTCATAGAGTGCGTGAGTAGTTAGCGAGCAGGGGTGACGGTGCTTGAGGGAGTGAGATGAAAGCTAGGGTGCGCGTTGGTGGGTGGATAATCGTGGCCTGTATCGCCGTGAGCATCGCGGCCACAGCGGCCGTGGTCGCGGCGACGGAGGAGAACACGCCCGCCCGGGCCGCGTCGATGACCGCCTTTGGCGCCGTGGTCGCATCATTGGTCCTGAAACACCAGGCAGCGGGCCGCTCGCAGGGCCAACAAGAGGTGCTCACCGAGACGAGCGCGCCAGCGGACGAAGAGCAAGCCCCCAGGGCCAGCGCAAGCCACCTGGCGATCCTCAGGCGAGGCGTGTGGGCGTGGAACAGGTGGCGCGAGGGGAACCCCGGGATCGCGCCCAACCTGCGCAACGCCGACCTGGCCAGGGCGGACCTCACGGGGGCCAACCTCCGCGGGGCGGACCTGGTGGGGGCGAGACTGCGCAGGGCGACCATGGCCTGGGCGCAGCTCGGGGGGGCATCCCTCGATTCGGCCGACCTGTGTGGAGCGCGCCTCTACGAGGCGGATCTGAGCGGCGCGCGCCTGGACTCGGCCGCCCTCATCGGCGCCGACCTCGGCGGGGCGATCCTGCGACATGCCGATCTCAGCCACGCCTGCCTGTGCGAAGCGGACCTCCGTGGGGCGGACCTGTGGGGCGCCACGCTGGCCTGGGCCAACCTGGACAAGGCCAAGCTGAGCCGGGCCATCCTCCGCCAGGCGGCGGCCCATTACGCGACCTTGCGAGGGGCGGACCTGAGCGGCGCGGATTTGCGCGGGGCCGACCTCCGCGGCGCCACCTTGAGCGAGTCGATCCTCCGCGGGGCGCTGGCCAGCGACGCGAACCTGGGCGGGGCCAACCTCAGTCACGCGGACCTCCGCGGCGCCGACCTGTGCAACGCGAATCTCAGGGAAGCCAGGCTGCGCGGGGCCACGCTCGACGATGCTTTGCTGGATGGGGCGCTGCTCGATGGGGCGATTGTGGGCTAGGGGAGCGTGGCCTGAGCTACCCCACCCACTCCCCACAGAGCAATTCAGCCTGCTCCATCACCGTCTGGGTGGCCCTCTCTTGCTTGTCCGGGGGATAGCCGTAGCGGCGCAGGATGCGCTTGACCAGCACGCGCATCTTGGCGCGCACCGACTCGCGCACGGTCCAATCGATGGTGACGTTGCGGCGCACGGCCTCCACGAGCTCGCGGGCGATGGTCACCAGCGTCTCGTCGCCCAGGATGGTCACGGCGCTGTCGTTGGTCTCCAGGGCGTCGTAGAAGGCCAGCTCGTCGTCGCTGAGGCCCAGGTTCTCGCCGCGGCGGCCGGCCTCGCGCATCTGTTTGGCCAGCTCGATCAGCTCCTCGATGATCTCCACCGTCTCCAGGGCGCGATTCTGGTAGGCGCGGATGGCCTTTTCCAGCATCTCGGCGAAGGAGCGCGCCTGGACCAGCTGGGTGCGCAAG
>CAYQDH010000384.1:0-5634 GCA_964416075.1 uncultured Anaerolineales bacterium
CTTATCGGTGTTCATCGTCCCCAATCGGTGTTCATCATCCTGATTCTCGGAATCTCTCTTCCTAGTCGGAATAAGCTGTATAGTCGGGCGCGATCTCGGCTACGCGCACGGGACGGGACTCGCGGGCGGAACGGATGGCCGCCAGGGTGCATTGCACGGCGTGGAGGCCATCGTCGCCGCTGTAACGCGGCTCGCGGTCGGCCAGGATGCAGTCGATGAGGTGGTGCACCTGGTTGATGTGGCCCTGGCTATAGTAGGAGATGTCCGACTCCCAGACGTCGTCGCCCCCCTCGTCGAAGCGAAAGCAGACGGTATCGCGGTCCTGGCGGTGCAGCAGCAGGTGCTGCTGCTGACCCTGCCAGAGGAGGTTGTGGCCGCCCTCGCCCAACACCTCGATCATCCCCGTTTCCCCGCAGATGGCCGTGCTGAAACCGCGCATATAGTCGTACTTGCCGTTGAGACGCTCGGCGCGCATCCATACGCCGCTGCAAGCCGGGTCGGCGTAGGTCCAGGTGATGATGGGGATATCCACCTCGGCGGTGGTGTAGGGATCGTGCGAGGCGCCGCGCTGCTGCGGCAGGTCGCGGTTGCTGGCGCGCAGGGCATAGACCTCGTCGATGCGCTGGTCGAGCATGAGATACTCGGCGGTGGCGAAGAAATGCACGGCGTGGTCATAGATCCAGGGGTAGGCGCCGCCGCCCGACTGCACGGGGTCCACGCGCCAGTGGCGGTCCGCGGGCAGGTAGACGGCGCCCTGCGGGCGGGCCAGCCAGGCGCCGTGGCGTTGGCGCACCTGGAGGGGCCGCCCGATCTCCCCCGCATCGATGAGCTGGCGGGCCTTTTGATGCGAGGCGATAAAGACATAGGTCTCGCCCACCACGAGCTTGACGCCGGCCTGGCGCACGGCGGCGATGGCCTCCAGGCCCTCGGCGCCGTTGCGGCAAAAGGGCTTTTCGCAGTGCACGTGCTTGCCCGCCAGGGCGGCTTGCAGGGTCATGAGGGCATGCATATAGGTGGGCGTGGCGATATCTACGATGTCGATGTCGGGGTTGGCCAGCATCTCGTCGTAGCGGGTATACACCCGGGGGATGTGGTGTTCGGCGGCAAAGCGCGCGGCGCGCTCGCCGTCAAGGTCGCAGACGGCGAGGACCGTGGCCTGCGGATGCGTCTCATAGCCCTTGACATGGGCTCGCGCGGCCAGCCCCAGTCCGACGATCCCAGCGCGTAATGTGTTCATGCATAGACTCCTGTAGAGAGGATGAACCTTTCAACACGGAGGCACGGAGGGGAAGAATCACGGAGACCACGGAGAGGAGGAGAAGGGGAAAGAGATTGGAAAACCGGGATTCTTTCCTCCTCCGTGGTCTCCGTGAGACCTCCGTGTCTCCGTGTTGAGGCCTCAGTGTTGAGGTCTTGGCTCAGATGACCCTCCGAGTGATTCCTTCCCTGAGCACGGCAACATTGAAATTGATGAGTAGGCCCACTTGGTGGCCGGAGACTCGCAGATAGGTGAGAAGCTGCGCTTCATGGACCGGGAGCACGGCTTCCACCGACTTGATCTCCAGCACGACCTTGTCCGCCACGAGCAGATCAAGCCGGAAGCCACACTCGAGATTGACGCCCTTGTAGGAGACGGGTATAGGCACCTCGGAATGGAAAGGGATGCCGCGCAGGCCAAGTTCCTGGGCCAGGCAGCTCTGGTAGGCCGATTCGAGGAGGCCGGGGCCCAGGGTACGGTGCACCTCGATAGCGGCGCCGATAATCTGCCGGGTCAGTTCTTCTTCGTAGAGCGGCACTGCACTCCTTCCTTGGATTTAGTATCTCAACACGGAGGCACAGAGGGGGAAATCACGGAGGCCACGGAGAGCAACGAAAAGGGGAAGGGCCTGTAAGGTTTTCCTCTCCGTGATCTCTGTGGAAAGCTCCGTGCCTCCGTGTTGGATCTCTTTTTCTTTTCTACCGCGGGTAGAGCTCCTCGATGACGGCCTTGATCTCGCTCCAGACGCGGTCGTTGAGGGGCGCGATGGGCCCGCGCACGAGGTTGGTGCGGATCACGCCGCGGTGGCGCAGGATCTCCTTGTGGACGTGATAATAGCAACCGGCACCGCCCAGGCCTCCGAGGCGACTGACGGGAACGATGGTGCGGTAAAAGACCTCGGTGGCGCCCTTTTCGTCGCCGGCAAAGAAGCGGTCCCAGATCTCACGGAAGGCCTCGGGCTGGCTGCAGAAGGGCATGGTCCCTACGGCGCCGCGACGCATCTCCTCGATGAAATAGCTGCCCCCTGCCCCGCCAAAGACGATGAGCTTGTGGCCTGCCTTTTCCACGGCCTCTTGCACCATGAGCGCCGCGGGAGGGCTTTCGACCTTGATATACTTGACGCGCTCGCTCTCCTCGGCGATCTTGACGGCGAGCTCGGCGGAGACGTGGGGGTGGGCATCCTGGATAAAGATGGGCACCGTGGCGATATCGGACACGGCCTTGTAGTACTGGCGCATCTCGGCGCCGCCCATTTGGATGGCCGTGGGGGGGATGAGCATCAGGGCGTCGGCGCCGTTGTCCTGGGCCAGGCGGCTGTAATACAATGCTTGCTGGATGCAGTTGCCGCCGGTATTGATGACCACCGGCACGCGGCCCCGCGCCTGGTTGACCACCGTGCGGGTCACCAGCAGGCGCTCCTCATCGGTAAAGTTGAACACCTCGCTGCCCATGGCTACCCCAAAGCCATGTATGCCGTTGTCGATCAGGAAATCGACCAAGTTCTGCAGGCTGTCCACGTCGATGCGGTATTGCTCGTCGTAGGGTGTAATCAGGATCGGATAGGTACCTCTCATGACCTTGTCTGGCATAGCTGAACTCCTTCGTGTGAGTCTGTCGGAACTAGAGGGTAGTGTAGATACTTTCGGGCAGGTGTCAATCGTCAGGGTTGGGAACAGGATGAAACACCAAGGCTCAAAGACTACCAAGGATTCAGAGGGTTGACTGGGGCGGGGCAGTAGCTCATACTGTTAGGGTCGCACGGCGAGCATTTGGGGTGATCCGTCCTGCGACTAGACGCGTCATGAGGAGTCGCCCATGGCGCGGGGCGCCAGCTGGGATTGGATGACAGTCCTGTAGCGAAGTTTTTCCTAACTTGCGGCCTAGGTCACAGGTAGTACCCCATGGCGTGGGTGCGCCATCTGGGGCCGGATGACAGTTCTGTACCGCGATCTCCCTAAATCGCGGCCTAGGTCATAGGTAGGTCGAAATGGCTAGGTTAAGGGTTTCGCCGTGGCTGCATCGCGCCTTTTGGAGCGTATACGGGCGCTATGCCTGGGACGAGCAGCGGGCGCGCGCGCGCCCGTCCGCGCCGCCGGAGCGGATCGTGGCGCTGCTGCAAGGCCGGAGGCGCGAGGGCGAGGAGTGGGTGTTGGACGCGGGGTGCGGCACGGGGAATTATGCCGTGGCCCTGGCGCGGGCGGGCTGGCGCGTGGTGGGGATCGACTATGCCCGGGGCATGCTGGCCAGGGCGCGGGAAAAGGTGACGGCGGATGTGGCAGGGCTGGTCTCGTTCGAACAAGCCGACCTGGACGCGCCGCTAGCCTACCCCGCTGGGCGATTCGACCACGCGATCAGCATCAGCGTGTTGCAGGCGGTGGCCGACCCCGCGCGCGCTCTCGGGGAGCTGCGCCGGGTGCTCAAGCCGGGGGGCGTGCTGGTGCTGTCGCTGCCCAAGAGGGATTCCGCGATCTTGTCCCAGTCGATCGGCGAGTCGGTGCGCTACCGCCTGCGGCACCTGGAGCGGCGCACGCCGGGACGGGTGTTGCTGGTGCTGCTGAAAGCGCTGGGCGACCGCTACGGCGGCACGACCCGCTGGACGACGGCGGAGGCGGAAGAGATGGTGCGGAGGGCCGGGTACGCGCCGCTCTATCTGGAAGACGAGTGGCAGATCCTGGTGGTGGGGGAGAGGCCCTCACCCCCTGCCCCCTCTCCCATGAAAAGAATGGGAGAGGGGGAGACCCAGAGCTGGGGCTCGCCCGTGAGCAGGCGCTCGGCGATGGGGGGTGGGTCGGCATCGTCGGGCGGGGGAGCGCGATAGCGATATCGCGGCTACGGCCCCGGGGGAGCGCGTCTACGTGTCTCGTCATCCCCGTCCCTGCGCCTGGGAATCTAGGGCGCGCCGCAGGGCTGTATCCGGGGCCACTTCCACGCGACAGGGGTCGTCCAGGACCATGGTGGCAGCGCCCTGCGGATCGTAGGCCGGCCAAGCGGGCAGGCCGGGGTGGTTGGGGTTGCCCGTGCGCGCAAAGGCCAGCCAGGCGTCGCTGATCTGGCCGGAGAGCCGGCGCGGCGCCTCCCCACCGCCGTTGTAGGTCTCGTACTTGTCCGCGTTGTCAAAGACGAAGGATATCTCGCAAGAATGAAAGGCGCCCGGGCGGCCGTCGAGCACCGGGGTGCGCCAGGTGAACCAGTAATAGTAGGCCGGCGCCGCGTTCTGTAGCGCCTTGAGCGTGGCCTGCTGCTCGGCCATCTCGCGGAACCGGCAGGTCAAAAGGGCACAGCGGTCGAAAGGCGCCAGATGGGGGTAAACCACGCGGCTGGCGGCAATCATCGCCGGGGCCTTGTCGCCGAGGGCAAAGGGCAGGGCGGGCCCGCCGCCGGCAGCACGCCCGGAAACCCGCGCCTCCATCTCCTCTTCGGTCATGCGGTAGGCATCGGGGTTATCCACGCCGTTGCAGAACTCGTGGTAGTTGCTGCCCACCAGGAGGGGCACATCGCGCGAGACCTGCGGGGCGCGCTCGCCGAAGGGCTGCTCGGGGAGGATGGTCCCATCCAGCACCGGACCCCAGAGCATCATGGGGCCGCGCCCGCGCTTGCGGGCGACGGCGGCACCGGCTTGCAGCAAGGCATCCACGGGCAGGGTGTGCATCTTGTCCAGGTGGAACGGGGCGATGTCGAGCTCGCGCAACACCTCGCGGGCGAGCGCGGTGGTATCCTCCACAGGGCGACCGGGCAGCATCGAGCCGCTCTGGACGGCCGCGCGGTGGAACAGCCCCACGGCGCAGGGCATGCCCATGAGGGTGGTCACCTTGCCGCCGCCGCCCGATTGGCCATAGATCATCACGCAACCCGGGTCGCCGCCAAAGCGGGCGATGTTCTCGCGCACCCATTGCAGGGCCAGCACATGGTCGAGCATGGCCACGTTGCCCGAGGCGGCATAGCGCTCGTCGCCCAGCTGCGCCAGGTTGAGGTGCCCCAGCAGGCCCAGGCGATGGTTGATGGTCACCACCACGGCGTCCTTGTGGGCCAGGTTCTCGCCGTCGTAGGCCAGCAGGTCGTGCCCGCAGCCCGCGGCAAAGCCGCCGCCGTGCAGCCAGACCAGCACAGGCCGTCGCGCACCGCCATCGATCTGGGGCGTCCATACGTTGAGCACGAGGCAATCCTCGCCCACCGGCCGGCCGCCGGTGCGCAGGAGCAGGTATTGGTCCTCATCGCCCAGGTTGGCGGGGGCATTGGCGCTGTAGGGCTGCAGCGGGGCCTGCGGGCAGACGTTAGTATAGTGCAAGCAGGCGCGCACGCCCGGCCAGGGCGCGGGCGGGGCGGCGGGCATAAAACGCGCCGCGCCGGAGACCGGCGCGCCGTAGGGTATCCCCTTG
>CAYQDH010000385.1:0-5626 GCA_964416075.1 uncultured Anaerolineales bacterium
TTTTGACAGGATTAGCAGGATGTGGAAGCCAAAATCCCTCTGACAGGATTAACAGGATTTACAGGATTGGCTGGGAAAAAATGGTTCTTTCCCATCCTGATAATCCTGTAAACTCTGTCCAAATTCTTCTGACAGGATTAACAGGATTGGCTGGGAAAAAATGGTTCTTTCCCATCCTGATAATCCTGTAAATCCTGTCCAAATTCCTATCTTTGTCCGCCGCCGCGATAGCCGCCGCTGCCACTACCACCGCCGCCGCCTCTGCGCCGGTCGCCGCCCCCGCTGCCGCGATAGCCGCCGCCACCGCCACTGCGCCGGTCGCCGCCACCGCCTCCGCCACTGCCGCCGCTGCTGATCTTGCGATCGCGACCGCGAGCTTCCTCAACGGTCAGACCTTCCAGCACAGCCTGGCGAGAGAGCTTGACCCGGCCATCGCCGTCGATATCGATCACCATGACCATGATCTCATCGCCCACCTGGCAGACGTCTTCCACTTTGTTGACGCGGAAATCGGCCAGTTGCGAGATGTGCACCAGGCCATCCTGCCCGGGCAAGAACTCTACAAAGGCGCCAAAGTCGGTGCAGCGCACCACCTTGCCGGTGTAGATGCGCCCCACCTCGGCCACCGCCGTGAGGTCCGAGATGCGCTGCAGGGCCTTGTTCGAGGCCTCGGCGCTGGTCGACGATACAAAGACCGTGCCGTCGTCCTCCACGTCGATCTTGGCCCCCGTCTCCTCGACGATGGAGCGGATCATCTTGCCACCTGGGCCGATGAGCGCGCCGATCTTGTCCACAGGGATCTTGACCGTCTGGATGCGCGGCGCATACTGCGACAGCTCGGCCCGCGCCTCGGGGATGACCGCATGGATCACGTCCAGGATCTGCAGCCGCGCCTCTCGGGCGCGCTGTAGCGTCTCGGCGATGATCTCGTTGCGCAAACCCGTGATCTTGATATCCAATTGGATGGCCGTGATCCCCTTGGCCGTGCCGGTGACCTTGAAATCCATGTCACCCAGGTGATCTTCCACCCCTTGGATATCGGTCAGCACCGCCCAACGGTCCCCCTCGGTGATGACGCCCATGGCGATACCCGCCACGGGGGCCGTGAGGGGCACGCCGGCATCCAGCAGGGCCAGGGTGCAGGCGCACGTGCTGGCCATGGAGGTGGAGCCGTTGGACGACAGCACCTCAGACACGGTGCGGATGGTATACGGGAACTTTATTTCGGAGGGCAACACAGCCTCGATGGCCCGCTCGGCCAGCGCGCCGTGCCCGATCTCTCGCCGTCGAGGGCCGCGCATCATGCCCGCTTCGCCGGTAGAGTAGGGGGGGAAGTTGTAATGGTGCATATAGCGCTTGGACGAGTCTCCGCTCAGCCCTTCCACCGTCTGCTCGTCGGACGACGTGCCTAAGGTGACGGTCGTCAGCACCTGGGTCTCCCCACGGTTGAACAGGCCCGAGCCATGGGTGCGCGGCAGCAGCCCTACCTCCGCGCTGAGGGGGCGGATCTCCGCCAGCCCCCGGCCATCGACGCGCTTGCCCGTATCGAGCACGTTGCGGCGCATGGCATCCTGGAGCACGTTCTCGAAGGCCACGGAGACCTCGGCCTTGTCGGCCTCGGGTCCCATCTGCTCCAGCACGGTGGCCAGCATAGCGTCCTGGCGCTCGTGACGATCGTGGCGCCCCGCGCCCTCTGCCACCAGCGCCGTGAGCGGCTCTTGCGCGATCTGGCGCACCCGCTCTTGCAGCTGCTCATCGATCAGGTGGCGTGTGCCGGGCGCCTTTTCCTTCGCGATCTCCTGGGCCATGCGCTTTTGCATGGCGATCACGTCCTGGATGGACCGGTGTCCCAGCTGGATCGCCTCCAGCATCAGGTCCTCGGGGATCTCGTGCGCGCCCGCCTCGATCATCAGCACCGATTCCTCGGAGCCGGCCACGGCCAGGTCCAGGGCGCTGTTCGCCAGCTCGGGCAGCGTGGGGTTGACCACCAGCTCATTGTTGATATAGCCGATGCGCACGGCGCCCACGGGCGTCGTAAAGGGGATGTCCGAGATCATCAGCGCCGTCGAGGCGCCGATCAGGGCGATGATGTCCAGATCGTGCTCCTGGTCCGCCGAGAGCGGAGTGACCACGATATGCACGTCGTTGATATAGCCCTTGGGAAAGAGCGGCCGCAATGGCCGGTCGATGAGGCGGCAAAGGAGGATACCCTCCGTGGAGGGCCGGCCCTCGCGCTTGAAAAAACCACCCGGGATCTTGCCTGCGGCCGAGCGCCGCTCCTCGAAATCGACGGTCAGCGGGAAAAAGTCGATCCCTACACGAGGCTCTTTGGAGGCCGTCGCCGTCACCAGGACGACCGATTCCCCCATCTGTACGGTGACGGCGCCGCCGGCCTGTTGCGCCAGCTTGCCCGTCTCCACCACGATCTCTTTGCCACCCAATGTCGCGCTGTACTGCTTGATCATCTAGTCCTCTCCTAATATCCTGATATTGGGTAGAGTGGAACTATGACGGGTTTGTCCAGGGACTGGGGAGTCCGCCCTACCGCGCCTGTCATGCTGAGCGCGCCCGGTCTGTCATGCTGAGCATAGCGAAGCATCTCCGTTCACTCGGCAAGACCACCTCTGCTTGAGCGTACGGAGACCCTTCGCCAGGCCCACGCTGCGTGGGCACGCTCAGGGTGACAGCCGTCGCGGCCGGTAAGGCCCACTCCCCAATTCCTGCGCAAACCGTCATTCCACTCTACGCGCCGAAAACCTATCTCATAATATAACCCAGAACACCGAAAAAGAAAAAGAGTAGATAGAGGGCATGGCGCCCCATCTACTCTTTATCCCAATCCAACCACTCAATCGCAACCGCGAGACTTAGCGGCGCAGGCCAAGTCTCTCCAGAATGGCCAAATACTTGCCTTCGTCCTTGGTGCTCAGGTAATTCAGGTGTCGGCGGCGCGCCCCCACCAACTTGAGCAGTCCCCGCCGCGAATGATCGTCACTTTTGTTGATCTTCAGATGCTCAGTCAGCCTGTTAATGCGCGTCGTCAACAAGGCGATCTGAACTTCCGGTGACCCCGTATCAGTCGGATGGCGGTGGTAATCCTCAAAGATCACGTCTTTTTCGCTCTTGGTTAGAGCCATGGCCTATTTTCCCTTCTAACCGTTAAAGTCACGGGGGAGAGTATAGCACAGATGAGCGGTTTTGCCAAATAACTTGCAGCTACCGGGTTTGGCCAGGCTTCTGAGTAGGGCCAATTCAGGAATCGGCCCATACGGCTAGCCCTTTCGTACGACCTCACTTCGTACCGGGGGGCGATGCTACCGCGCGCGAGACATGGTAGAGTGAATTTGATGTTTATGCCCCTAATGATGGTAAGCCATCGAACAGGATATAGGAGAGATAACATGACTTCTCGCAGACAGTTTCTGAGGATGTTTGGCCTGGCCGGCGCTGGCCTGGCGCTTTCGTCTGGGGGGCCACTGGCCCTCTCTTCGGCAGTCCGGCTGCCCTTGCCCCGGGTTCTCAGAGCGCCCCGTGTGCTGGCCCAGGGCGTGGTGCAGGTGCCTCTGCCCGGCAACAAGATCGCGCAATTCGTGGACCCCTTGCCAGACTTGCACACGATCGTGGCCGGCGGATCGCAGATCGTGCTCAATATGAACGAGTTCCAGTCGCTGGTCATGCCCACGGGCTTTGCCCCGGCCAATGGGCTGCCCTACGCTGGCACCTGGGTGTGGGGCTATGTGCCGGAGGGACAGGATGGGGGCCCGTCGTACATCGGGCCGGTGATCGTGGCCACCCGCAACGTGCCGACAGAGATCAAGTATGTCAACAACCTCGGCCACACGGCCACGAGCCAGCTGCTGGCCTACACCCAGTCCACCGACCAGACGCTGCACTGGGCCGACCCGCTAAACGGCGAAGCGAACATGTGCGCGCACATGACCGAGCCGATGATGCCCCCCATGGGGGGGTGCGCCCTGCACTATGCCGGGCCCATCCCAGCGGTGCCGCACCTGCACGGCGGCGAGGTGCCGCCAGTGCTCGACGGCGGCCCCGATGCCTGGTTCAGCAGCGACGGGGCGCACCACGGGCACGCCTTTTACACCAGGGATGGCAGCGCCAGCAACTATGCCATCTATCGCTACCCCAACACCCAGGAAGCGGCCCCCATCTGGTTCCACGACCATACCCTGGGCGCCACGCGCCTTAATGTCTATGCCGGCCTGGCGGGCGCCTACCTGCTCACCGATCCGGCGCTGGACTTGCCAGCCAACCTGCTCGGCCCCGCCGACATCGTGCCCCTGGTGCTTCAGGACCGCATGTTCGATGTCAACGGGCAGCTCTTCTTCCCCAACGTGGGGATCAACCCCGAGCACCCCTTCTGGCTGCCCGAGTTTGTGGGCGATACCATCGTGGTCAACGGCAAAGTGTGGCCCTACAAGGCGGTCGATCGCAAACGCTACCGCCTGCTGTTCCTCAATGGCTCCAACGCCCGCGCCTACGATATGACCCTGCAGGACCTGACCACCGGCGTCAGAGGCCCCCGCATGTGGGTCATCGGCACGGACGGCGGCTATCTCGACGAGCCCATGCCGATCGATCCCAACTCCACCAACAAGGCAGTGCCCAAGAGCCTGGCCATGATGCCCGGCGAGCGCTACGACGTGATCGTCGATTTCAACGACCCAGTGTGGCTGGCCCAGATCGAGGCCGCCTACGCCGCGCGGGGCATGGCCGTGCCCGATCCGCTCAACCTGGTGCTGCGCAACACCGCCCGCACCCCCTTCCCCGATGGCTCGCCCGCCGTGCAAGCCACCACGGGCCGCCTGGTGCAATTTCGTGTGTCGGCCTTTGCCCCGGGAGACGATAGCTATGACCCGGCCAGTGGCCAGCCCCTGCGCACGGGAAGCCAGGTGATCGTGCGCCTGCCCGGCGCCCCCGGCGGGCCGGCCATCGACCTGGCAGGGCTCGTGCCGAACGTGCAGGTCAGGCGCCAGCTCACGCTCAACGAGGCCATGGGCCCCGGCGGGCCGCTGGAGGTGTTGGTCAACAACACCAAGTGGGACGGCAAGACTGTGGCTACGGACCTCTTCCCCGGCGGCGAGAGGCCCGATTTCACGCCGGTGGAGATCAACGGCATCACCAACCACCTCTCGGAGCTGCCCGAGGAAGGCCACACCGAGCTGTGGGAGATCATCAACCTGACCGCCGACGCGCATCCCATCCACCTGCACCTGGTGCAGTTCCAGCTGGTGGACCGCCAGCCCTTCGACGCCAAGGGCTACAACGCGGCGTACGATGCGCTCTTCCCGGCCACGGCGACCCTGGACCCCATGACGGGCCTGCCCTATCCGGGCGGCGTGTTCATCGGGGGCTATGGCCCGCCGAGTGACTATGGGACGCCCAACGCCGACGGCGCCGTGGGCGGCAACCCTGCCGTGTCGCCCTTCCTGAATGCCAAAAAGGGCCCGGCCGTGCCCCCGCTGCCCCATGAGCAGGGCTGGAAGGATACCGTGATCATGTATCCCGGCCAGGTGACGCGCATCATGGTGCGCTGGGCGCCCACGGACAAGGATCTCGACGACCCGGACCTGCACTATCCCTTCGATCCGCAGGCCCTGGGCTATGG
>CAYQDH010000386.1:0-5619 GCA_964416075.1 uncultured Anaerolineales bacterium
GGTCGGCCAAGGATGGCGAGATATGGATTGTAGGGCCAACCTTCGACCTCGCGCGCGGCGACTTCCTTCACGCTCTCACCGCCGCGACGATTACCGGCATTCTCGTGCCTGGCTCTCAGTCCATACCCACACAGGGGCAATGCCAGTTCCTCACCGTCTCAGGGGTTCGCGTGGTCACACGGACGAGCAAAGATCCCGAGACGCTTGCCGGCATCGCGCCTATCGGCATCGCGATGGCCGAGGCTGCGCAACACTCGTATGAGGTGTTCCTTCGCCTTCGCGGGCGTCTGAGCGAACGGCGAGGGCCGATGATCCTGTCAGGCACCTTCGAGAGCAGCCTCGGTTGGTATCCCGAACTGTGGGAGCCGTGGCAAGGTGTCAACATTGAGGATGGGCGATCCTTCAGCCTGCCCACTTGGTCAAATCTGGCGATCTACCCTGGTGGGCGAGCCGATCCCGAGATCAAAGCCGTCGAAGCGGCTCTCCCGGCTGATATGTTCCTTGAAAGGTATGGGGCTGTACCCTGCAAGCCGCGAACCGTGGTGTTCCGTGAGTTCTCTCACCTCCTCCACGTCGCCGAGCTACCCTTCCTTCCCTTACAGCCGGTGCAACTGTGGGTTGACCCAGGCTACGCGGGAGCTTATGCGGTGCTGGCTGTGCAGTTCGACCGCTCCACGAGCCCGCCGACGGTGCGCCACTTCGATGAGGTGTACGAGCGAGGGGCTACGAGCGAGGACATCATTGCCATGTGCAAGGAGCGGGAGTGGTGGGGTTCGGTGCGGCAGGTGGTGATGGACGTGGCTGGTCGTCAGCACCATGCGGCGGAATCGCACTTTGAGACGTGGCGGAGGGTGGCCGGCCTACCCCCCGTGGGCCTACCGGTGGGAGTGGCCGATGGGGTGGAGCGTCACCGGACGTTCTTAATCAATCCAGCTTCGAAGAAACCAAATTTATTACACGACCCAAAATGCAAAGGCACCATCGCTGAGTATGGGCTGTACCGCTACCATGAGGTGAAAGAGAACCGACCCGAACGGGAAGCACCCATAGACGCCAACAATCACAGTATGAAGGCTCTCGCCTATGGGCTCGTGTTCAACTTTGGCTTCGTGACGGCGGGCATCGAGCCCCCCAAGATCAAGGTGAAGGTGAAACGATAAATGCCGGACATCCCGAACATAGAAGCCCTGGAAGGGAAGCTCCGTAGCACGTGGAGCGGGCGAGATACCCACATCCGCGAAATGCGGACGCTCCGCTACCTCGAAGATGCGGTTGAGGCTCCTGCGCACATGGAAGCCGAGATTGTCCAGGTTCCCGCCGCGTGGTCGATCATCGAACGGATGGTGGGCACCCTCACCACAGACGCGCCGCAGATCACCGTACCTCCCATCGCCGCAACCCAAGCGGCACAGCGGCAAAGCTCCAAGATGGAGAAATGGACATCAGCCGCCCTGTCCGAACTGGCTCGCCAGTCCGAGGAGGACGTTGTTGAGAAATTTATCGAGTGCCTCGTTGCGGACGGTCATGCTTGCATGAGGATGCTGTACGCTCCGCAATTGTGGAGCGGCTACCCCAAGCGGATCAAGGAGCAGGAGGATCAGGAGTACAGCGATTCGGTGGAGGCTTGGAAGATCGGTAGGCCGATCCCCATTGCGTGGCAATGGGTCGATCCCCTCACCGTGTACCCCATGTGGTCAGAGGGTGGGCTCGAAGCGATCCTAGAGGTTGACGAGCGGGACGTTATCACCCTGGACCAGCGGCGATGGAACATGGGCAAGCGCAACCCCGAGATTACCGAACTCCTACGGGTGAAGATGGACGCGGGCGACCGGATCAAGTTCTCGCAACTGTGGACGCGAGACAGCCTGACCTACGCCATAGAGGACAAGGTAGTCCACCACACCAAGCACACCTATGGACGCCCACCCTACGTGTACGCCTTTGGCTCCAACCCGGCTACCCGCGATCCCGACCGCATGGGGCTCAGTACCCTGTTCCCCCTTCGGTACGTGCTCCCACAACTCAACCGGATACTCAGCCAGAAAGCAACGGCTGTGAGAATGTGGGCCTGGCCGACCCCGGTCTACCAGCTATCCGACCGCTCAGCCCTCGACCCCAACGGGCAGGCGCGCGAGCTCGTCGTTGAGCCCGGCAACACGGTTACCCTTTGGCCGGGTGAAACGTTGGGCTGGCTTGCCTGGAACGGCAGCGGGCCAGACATCGACGAGATGATCCAGCTTATCATGGGCTTTGTCGAACGCGCGGGTATATCCGATGTGTTATACGGCTCTGCCGGCAGCGGCGACTCAGGCTACCTCGTAAACCAGTTGATCCAGGCCGCAAGGATGAAGTTCAAGCCCCTGGTGGACCATGCAGAACGGGCTCTTGAGAGCGTTATCAAAGTCTTGTGGGACATTGTTGAGTTCCAATGCAAACAACCCCTCTACGTCTACAACCGTGAGCAGGGGAAAGAGGGGTGGTTGGGCCTTGGGCCGGATGACTTGAACGGAGCGCGCCAAGTGTATGTCGCGCTACAGCCGGTGATGCCTACGGACAGCTACGCCAAGACCAGCCAAGCGATCAACGAGGTTAGCGCGCAGCTACGGAGCCGCCGCTCGGCTATGGAAGCCATAGGGGTAGAGCAGCCCGAGGAGATGCTCGACGAGATACGAGTCGAGGAGTGGGAAAAGACCCCCGAGGTGCAGGCGTTCCTCACCGCCGAGGCTGTCAGGCGGGCCAAGATCACAATTGCTGAGCAGCAGCAGCCCGTGATGACTCCCGAAATGCTACAGCAGATTCTGCCCTCGCTTCCGCCAGCCTTGCAGCAGGCGATCATGGCTGGGCAGATGGACCCCAACATGCTCGCCCAAATGATGGGGATAGGTGGTGGAGGTAATGGGATGATGGGGCAGACCCCGCCGTCGCCGGGTGGCGGGATGATGTCCGCGCCGGGTGTGCCGGTCATTCCGAACACGCCGCAGCCGCCTCCGCAGATGGGGCCGAGTATGCGCCCTAGCGGAATCGCTACCGGGCGCGCTCCGGGAGCCAAAAGAACGGCGAATGAGAGGTGAGTGATGCCGAACAAGATCCACTCGAAGGCGCAATGGAGGAAGCTCGCGGCGACAATGCCGGAGAAGCAGTTCCAGGAAATGGCCGAAGGCGTCGAGTTCGCAAAGCTGCCGGATCGCCTATCGCGCAAGGCCAGGGGGAAGAAACCCACCCGGCCAACGGCGAGAAAGCCAACCGGCAAGAGAAGAAAGCCAAGACCCCTATGAGTAAGAACAATGATGATGCCAAGGAGAAGGCTATGAACTTTGTGCAGGAACTCGCTCTGACCATGCCGGTTCCCGATCTCGCGCGTGATCTTGACGAGGAGCTTGGCGAGCGAACTCCTATAGCCGATGCCTTCGCCGAATGGCTCGAAGCCGTCAGCTTGTGGCAGGACGAGGTTGAGCAACGCCTCGCCAGGCTGGAAGGGAAGATGGATGCCCTATGCCAGATCGTAAGCCACTAAACCACTTTGACGAGCTTGTCGAACGCATGAGCGACAAGCTGGTCGATGTCGCCGATAGGTTCCCCGAGGAAGCCGCCCCGTTTGGTGCGGTCAAGCTAACCCCGGAGGAACAGCTAGAGCGTTACCTCGCCATGCGCGACAACCCGCAGGAGTGGATGAACCTCTTGAACGAGCATGGCATAGACAGCGTGTGCAAATACGCCCTGGAAATGGAGGGGAAACTCGATGCCCAATCCTACGACAGTTCCCGACTGGAAGCGAACGAATCCGGGAGCAACCCCTTGGGAGGAATACCTCAGTAACTTGGAGGCGAGCCGCCGAGCGTTGGGCACAGCGCCCATGCGCCAATCCGCCGTTCAGGATTGGGCCAACTACCTTATTGCTCGGGAGAGAGCAAAGAGTAAGGCGATCACAGAATCCCGAGGGTACGGGCCAGCACTCCCTATGCATGTGGGATTCGACACAGGGTTGCATGGTGGCGGCTCCGGGCCAAGCTACGCGACTCCCAACCTACCGTCATGGGTGAGGCAACCGGCTGAATTTAGCGGAGTACCTTCGTCCCTCAACGCTCCCGGCTACAGCGGCTTGGGCGGAGGTGCAGCAGCAGGCGCAGGCTCCGACCCCTTCGGCATCAACCTGGACGACCTAAAGTACGACGACCAGGACGCATACAACATCTACAAAATCTATGGCGAGCCAGGGCTCCAAGCCTACTACGCCAAGAAGATGGGATGGGAGACGGCGGGCGGTGGCGGCGACCTCGCAACAACCTTCGGCCTATCGGAAGCGGAGTGGAAATCACTCTCCCCGGAGCAGCAGGCTTCGCTCAAGAACTATGTCAGCCGATATGACCCAACGGGTGGCGGTGGTAGTGGCGATCCCTACGCCGGACAGAAGATGCAACTCGCTTGGGCGCAACTGGCGCAAGACAAGGCTCTGCAGGAGGCACAGATCGCCGCGCGCCGCCGCGAGATGGCCGCAGGGATCGGGCAGAACGTCGCCCAAATGAGAATGCAAGGCTGGCAGACCGGGCTCCCCTGGTCGCTCCCCGAGGGCTCGACCTTCGCGCCAGGACTTGGGCCAGGTGGACCGCTGTCGCAGTTGTACGCCATGAGCGGGAGCACCTACAACCCGCAAGATTTCTTCCTCGCCGAGAACAACCCACCGTCGAGCGATCAGCTTATGAATTGGGTTTCCGAGGCGATGGGCCGGTTCGGATAAGGAGGCGACATGCCCGAAGCAGACGTTTATGGTGGTAGTGGCTGGTATCAACTCGCTATGCAAGCAGCCGCCGAAGCCGCCGCGCGCGCGTTGCAGCAATGGCAGTTGATGGGATGGCAGGAGCAGCCCGCCGTCAAGCCCACCCGCGAGCAGGCTCTGACCGCTATTTGGCAGCGCATCCCCGAAGCACAGAAGGAGAAGGGCGATCCGATCCAAGCGGCTGAGCGATGGCTGAGCAAAAACAAGATCGCGGACGATCCCATACAGTGGGCGATCAACCAGGGCTACATCGCCGGGCCAACGGACGCAACCAAGAAGCCGACCCTCGAACGCGAGCAATGGCAGGAATCACTTCGCCAGTGGGAACAGCAAAACCAACAGTCGAAAGAGGGAATGGGGCTCCAATACATGCAACTCCTGTCCTCGCTGAGAGGACCAGGAGACTGGCTCAACTACTGGAACGTTACGCGGGCCGGCCAGAACTCGGAGCTACCCATGTGGGCTACTCAACTCGCGCAGGGGAGAGGGCTCCCCGCTTTCCAAGGGACGCCGGGCAATATCGACCCCGCCAATGTGTGGCTCCGTCCGAATCAGCCCGGTATGGCGAACCCAACCCAAGCGTACCAGCTTGGCACAGCCGCCGCTCAGTATCCGGTGTACTACAACCAGCAAGACGGCACCTGGCAATGGACCGCCCAAGCAGCGAGCCAAGGCCCGGTGCCCGGCGCCGCCTCGATGCCCGGTGGAGTGACGCCGCAGCCCGGCCACGTCCCAGGCTACAACGGCCAGCAGTCGCCCTGGACGCCCTGGCAGATCCCGAACGTGATGTACAACCAGCAGATGCAGGCGCCCGGCCAAGGGCAGGGCTACTACTGGCCGCAGCA
>CAYQDH010000387.1:0-5609 GCA_964416075.1 uncultured Anaerolineales bacterium
TGCAACATCGCCACAGACGGCGGATCGCCAACTGCCATCCGCCAGGACCTCGCAACGATCATTGAGAGGCTGGACGGCGAGGACGTAGCCATTGAAGGCCTGCAAACGGCCATCCCAACAGCTCTCGCTACTGGCGTTGCCGCCCCATTCCAGGCAGAGCTTGGCCTCACGCCATTCCGAGTCGGTGACCACCTCAACGGTCTCGATGGCGGGCAGAGCTTCCACGCCGTACAGCCCGACCTTGAGCGTGCGCCTAAAGCTCACCGGGAAGGCCCCTGCCTCAGGGATATCCTCGGCATCGAGAGGCCGAAAGGTGTAGGTCCAGGTCCGACCGCCGCCCTCGGTGAAAGTAGCCGCCTTCTGCCATTGGCCGGTAATCCAATCATCCACCGGAAGCCAGCCCTCGTTACCCGCACCGACGACCGCGTTCGCGGGCACGCGCACCTTGGGCCAATTTCGCCGCCAGTAGTGCAGCTCAGGAAGGCGCTCGGCGGGAACCGGTTCAGAGAAGGTGACCCGCACACGGTGAACGTCGCGGGGATCCTCCCACCACAGGGCATGCTGCCCAGGCTCCCGCACCACCCGCGCCGCAAAGGGGACGATATCCACGTGAGCCTCTGCCATGTAGCCTCCTCGATGCTGTGCACAAGATGAACGTTTGTCATCATGGGGTCGCCTGTCATCATTCGGGTGAGGCGCCGGACTCGGAACATAGCATACTCTTGATCAACGACCAAGTGAAGTGAGTGCCGCGCCGAGTCGGGGTGGGTATTGACAGAACTAGAGAAACCCCTATAGTAGACCCTTGGTTCGGGAGGATACGAGTTCGATCGCGGCATTCTCCCCATCATCGATACAAGGCGAAGGACTCGTTGACACAAGTTTGGAGCAAGGCCGACCTGCATACCCATTCGGCTACCAGCGACGGGGCGCACGATGTGCGCACCATGCTGGCCCACACGGCAGACTATACTGACCTGAAGATCATCGCTATCACAGATCACGATACCATCGACGGCGCGCTGAGGGCGGAGCAGATGGCTCCACGGTTCGGCCTGCAGGTCGTGGTGGGCGAAGAGGTATCCACCGCTCGCGGACATCTCCTGGCCCTCTTTATCCGCCAGCGCATTCCCCCCGGATTGTCACTGCCCGAGACCGTAGCCCGCGTCCATGACCAGGGCGGGTTGGCCATCCAGGCGCACGCCCTCGACCCTTTTACCAACAGTCCCATGCGTCGCTGGCCCCTGCCCACGCTGGGCGACTGGCGTTCCTTCGACCTGGACGGCCTGGAGACGCTGAACGCCTCGCAGCTCGATCCTCTGGCACACCGGCGCGGCACGCGGCTGGGCCGGATCCTGGGAGTGGCCCTGACCGGAGGGAGCGATGCCCACCACAGCGGCGCCATCGGGACGGCGTTTACGCTGTTCCCGGGCACCACGGTGGCCGATCTGCGCTATGCTGTGCAACAGCGGCTATGCCGTGCCGCGGGGCGACGCTGGCACCTCACAGAATACGCCAACTGGGTCGCCTTTTCGTACGCCCCACGCCAGTTCCCCTTCCTCGCTTACCTTCGACCGGACGCTATGCCAATCTCCGCAAGGCCCTGACCGAGTTATCCTCTGCAACCACGCAACCTTTCCACGACCGGACCGTAGAATTACTCTGCCGACACATGATCGGGCCCAGTCCAAGACCTGGAGCTGAGCGCATGGGCACAGGTTATGGCTGGGCAGGCAAGGGGCGGGAGTCGCTCTGCAACGCCCCATTTTGAAGGAGGTGTGGTGATGGAAACGGAGATTCTGTATCGTCCAGCCTACTCGATGGCCATGGTCAGACTGGCGCCACAGGAGGGGATCAGGGTGGAAGCCGGATCCATGGTCAGCATGTCCGAGGGGATCGGGCTGGAGACCTCGGCGTCGGGGGGTATTCTCGCCTCGCTGAAACGCTCCCTGTTGGGCGGGGAGAGCTTTTTCCTCAACTACTATCGAGCACCCGCCCAGGGCGGCACCCTCGGCCTGGCCCCCGCCTTGCCAGGGGACATGCTGGTGATGGAGCAGGATGGCGAGCACGCCCTGATGGTGCAGTCGGGTTCCTACGTGGCATCGTCGAGCGAGATCCAGGTGGATACGCGATGGGGGGGCGCCAAGACCTTTTTTGCCAGTGAAGGGCTCTTTCTACTGCGCTGCAGCGGCGTGGGAACGCTCATCCTATCGAGCTATGGGGCGATCCACGAGATGAGCCTGGCTGTTGGGCAGCGGTTCACCGTGGATACCGGGCATCTGGTCGCTTTCGACGAGGGGATGAGCTTTCAGGTGCGCGCCGTGGGCGGGCTCAAGTCCACGCTCTTTAGCGGCGAGGGGTTGGTCGTGGACCTCAGCGGGCCGGGGCGCGTGCTCCTGCAGACCCGCAGCTCGGATGCCTTTTTGACCTGGCTGGTGCCGCAGGTGCAACGCCGCCTGCCGCGGCAGCCATCATCCCATTGAGCCAAACGCCCGGCTTGATTCAGCGGCTATAGACGATGTCACCCTGCACCATGGTGAGGGTGACGTTCAGCCTGTCGTCGAGGACAATGAGATCGGCATCCTTGTCCTCGGCGATAACGCCTTTGCGGGCTTGCAAGCCAACAGCCAGGGCGGGGTTGAGGCTGGCCATGGGCAGCGCCTCCGCCAGCGATAGCTCGGCGGCAGCCATGATGTTGCTGACCGCGCGCTCCATGGTCAAGGTGCTGCCCGCCAGGGCTCCTTGGGCGGCGCCACGGGCGATGCGGGCGACCCCATCGCGGACTGAGACCGGCTGGCCGCCCAAGTCATAATCGCCATCGGGCATCCCCGTGCCCGACATGGCATCGCTGACCAGCAGGATACCCCGTGGCCCCTTGGCGCGCACAGCCAGCTTGAGCACCGCGGGATGGATATGTATATTGTCGGCGATGAGTTGGCAGCGTAGCCGATCCAAGGCCAGGCCTGCGCCTACCACGCCCGGCTTGCGGTGGTGCAAGGATTCCATGCCGTTGAAAAGGTGGGTCACCTGGGTGATGCCCAGCTCCACAGCGCGACACATATCCTCGTACGTGGCGCGAGTATGCCCCGCTGCCACCGCCGCACCGCGCTCGACAGCATAGGGGATGAGCTCCTGGTTCGGTGCATACTCGGGAGCAACAGTCAGCAGCCTGATAACACCCGTATCGAACATGCGCTGATATTCGTCGGCATGGGCTTGGCGAATATGCCCCGGGTCCTGAGCGCCAGCACGCTCAGGATCGAGAAAGGGACCTTCGACATGGGCGCCCAATAACGCTGCCCCGCCGATGCCCTGCGACTGGACGCGCGCGATGTTTTGCAGGGCGGCCATGATCGCCTCGGGCGGGTTGCTCATGGTAGTGGCCAGGAAACCCGTGACCCCATGCTGGGCATAGAAACGCGCCATCTCCTGCAGCGCCTCGGGTGTGGCATCCATCGTATCATGCCCGAGCGCACCATGAACATGGATATCGATCAGGCCGGGAGCCAGCGCCTGCCCCTGCAGATCGATGCGCTCCGCGGCGGCTAGCGATGTCAGGGCGCCCTGGCCTACCTTCGCGATGCGCCCCCCCTGCACCAGCACCCAGCCATCCTCGTAAACGCCATCCTCGGCATACACGGTGGCGTTGTGCAAAAGCGTGTCAGTCATAGTGGCCCAACTTTCTATCCCATGCTCACGACGCACAAAGGGACACACCTGCGCTCATGGCAGATGGAGGCGCGCGATCTGAAAACCGCGACGACAGGGACTGGCCTAGAGTGCGGGCGTCTGCTCCATGATGGCCAGGAAGCGACCATAGGCCTCATCCCAGCCGGCGGCAGGGCCGGGCTCGTAGGTGGTGACGTCGAACGATCGACGCACCATGTCGCGGCCCTCAGCCAACGATCCAATCTGGCCCCGGGCCAGCGCCTGCATCAGGACGTTGCCCGCCGCGGTGGCCTCTACCGGCCCCGCGACCACCAACCGCTGCGTCGCGTCTGCTGCAAACTGGCAAAGCAGCGTGTTCTGCGAGCCCCCACCCACGATATGGATGGTCTGCAAAGGCTTGTACATGATTTCCAGTTTTTCCAAGACCCAGCGGTACTTGAGAGCCAGGCTCTCCAGCGCACAGCGCACCACCTCGCCGCGGGTTTCGGGAGGCTTTTGCCCCGTGTGCACACAGAACTCTCGGATGCGAGAGGGCATATCGCCGGGACGCAAGAATTGGTGACTATCCGGTTCCACCAGAGGGCCAAAAGCCGGGGCTGCGGCAGCCAGGTCCGTGAGCTCACCGTAAGAGAGCTCGATGCCATCTTGGGCCCACACGCGACGGCATTCCTGTACCAGCCAAAGGCCCATGATATTCTTGAGCACGCGGAAGGTGCCACAGACGCCACCCTCGTTGGTAAAGTTGAAGGAAAGGCTATCGGGCGTGATGATGGGCCTATCGGACTCGATCCCCATGAGGGACCAGGTACCGGAGCTGATGTAAGCGAAATCGGCGCCCCGGGCGGGCACGGCGGCCACCGCGGAGCCAGTGTCGTGGGACGCCGGGGCAATGACGGGCGCATCCTGCAGGCCCGCCTCCTCAGCGATCTCGGCGCGCAAGGGGCCTAGAATGGTCCCCGGTTGGGTGATCGGTTGCAGGATGTGCGTGGGCAGGCCCAGCCTTTCCAGCATGGGACGAGCCCAGTCGCCCTGTCGTGGATCGTAGAACTGCGTGGTGGTGGCATCGGAAAACTCGCAAGCCTGGACGCCGGTCAGCCAATAGTTGAACAGGTCGGGCATCATCAACAAAGACGCGGCTTGATCCAGTGTGGGATCCCCGCCCAGCTTCATGGCTAACAACTGGTAGAGGCTGTTGATCTCCATGAATTGGATGCCCGTCGCGGCAAAGATCTCCTCGCGCGGCACGCGGTCGAAGGCTGCCTGCAGCATCCCCTCGGTTCGAGCGTCGCGATAGTGATGCGGATTGCCAAGCAAGACACCGCCGCGCCCCAAAAGCGCAAAATCGACGCCCCAGGTATCGAGGGCGATGCCATCCAGGCTGGCGCCATAGTCTCGCCGGTAGAGAGACAGGCCCTGGCGCAGCTCGCTGAACAGTCGCAAGACATCCCAGTACAGGCTGCCCAGGACCTTGACCGGGCCATTGGGAAAACGGTGAATGGGCGTGAGGGTGAGCTTGCCGTCGTCCAACTGTCCAACGATAGCACGCCCACTCTCGGCGCCAAGATCGAAAGCGAGATAATTGCGCCCAGGCTTCATATTATCAACCCCCATCCAAGATTGGCCATAGCGCCATGGACTGCGGATCAGCACCGGCTCGCACTATGCTTGCGAACAGACATGCCCCGATATAATGCCGACCCATCATCTGGCTTGACACCGACAACGGACAAGCTGGATTGTAGCATGCGGTTAGCAGAGGGTCAACCGTAAGCTCGCTGAGAGTTGTACAACAAGTCGCCGACGAGCACAAAGGGTGTCCTTGCGCCCGGCCTTGCTAACTGCCTATTGTGGCTGCGCCCTACTTATTTCACAATCCCCACTGCAGTCAAGGCTTTGTCCAAGCCGAGCGTCCTCCATGCGAGCGCCGAGAGCTTCGAGCA
>CAYQDH010000388.1:0-5576 GCA_964416075.1 uncultured Anaerolineales bacterium
ACCCGCAACTCCTCGGCCGCGGCAGCGCCGGCCGATGGCGCCGGGCGAATCGTCAGCCGCTCGGGGCGAACGCAGACGCTGGCGGCCGTGCCAGCGGGGGGAATGGCCCCGGCCGTGGCGGGGATGAAGCCTGCCGGCGTATCGACGGTGACGCGAAAGCCGTAGGCGTCAAAGTGAAAGCTGGGTGGGTAGCGGCAGCGGAAGGCGCAGCGCACGCTCGTCTCCGTGTCGTAGAACGACCCCCCGCGCACCACGCGCAGCATACCCCTGTCCGCGTCCAGGTCCTCCCGGCCGTCCACGGGGTCGTAGGGATAGCCGAAATCGGTGTCCTCTTCGTCCCGGCCCCACAGGCTGCGGGTCCACTCCCAGACGTTGCCGGCCATGTCGGCGCAGCCATAGGGGCTATCGCCGAGGGGGCTGTAGTAGCCGACCGGGGTGGTACGGCCCAAACCGCTGGCCCGGGTGTTGCAGCGGGCGGGGTACCACGGGTCGCCCCAAGGATAGATGCGGGCGCGATGGGCGGCCTCGTCCCAGCAAGCGGCCTTTTCCCACTCGGGCTCGCTGGGAAGCTGCACCGAGCGGCCGCTGGCCTCGCTGGCCCAGCGGCAAAAGGCGAGGGCCTCGAACCAGTTCACGCCGACGACGGGATGGTCGTCCGGCGCGCTGGTGAGGAGGGGCCGGAATGGTTCGTGCGTGGCGTGGATAAAGGCGCGATACTGGGCCACGGTGACCGGGTATTTGCCGATGAGGTACTCGGGCAGCCACAGGACGTGCTGGGGCTCCTCGTCGATATCGGCCAGGGTGTCGATGTCGCCGCTGCCCATGATAAACTCGCCCGCAGGGATGCGCACCAACTCCACGGTGAGGCCTGGGCCGAGATAGAGAAAGGGTGAATCGCTGGGCTCAAGATCGGACGAAACATGACGCAGTGGGTCGAACGAAGGATGCCACGGCATGATCGCTATCCCTCCTTGCATGCTACACACCATCGTGTCGCGTTTACGATACATCCAGGCACATCTCTATTGTAGCTCGGGTGCGAGGCGAGGTCAAGCGCAAGCGAGCTCAGGGCCACGGCCATCTGGATGGACGACGGCAAGCCCTGGGCGACCTTCACCGTCGAGGATGTGGTCTACAACGCGGATGTCAGCCAATACATTCGGGCCAGCGGGGAATAACAGGGCTGCGCGATTGTCATCCAGAGCAACCCACACCGGTTGACGGGCGGCCGGGCGCATGATATACTCACAAGTAGCTCTTGATTGGAAAGTGTATTATGACTATCCGAGTGCCGATTGAGGCTGCGGAGCAGGACTTGCGGACGCTCTTGAGCAGACTGGGCTTAGGTGAAGCCGCGACACTGGTTGACTCGGAAGGGAGACCGGAAGGCCTGCTGATATCGCTCAGACCTGTCGAACGACAAGCACAGCCAGAGGATGACTGGGAAGCGCGATGGGACGCGCTCGCCTGCCAAGTGAGCCAAGCCTGGGCAAGTGAAAAAAGCGCGGTGCAAATCCTGGCCGAGATGCGTCGGTGAACCTTACCATCGACGCCAGTGTCTTCATCGCCGATTCGGCCTACATTTCTCTTGCGCACGAGTCCGCTGCTGAGTTGATTACCTGGGACCGGGAAATGTTGGAACGAGGCGCAAGCGCCGTCACGACAATGACTCCGGCCGACTGGTTGGAGAAATATGCGGCGGCTGAGCGATAGAGAAGGGCGACGATGGACAGAATACCCACCTTTGCGGACGTGCTCGAGGACGCGGACAAGCTGCCTTTGGACGATCAGGAGGCGCTGGCAAGCGTCCTGCATAAGCGCGTGATCGAGCGCCGCCGGCAAGAGTTGGCGCGTGAGACTCGCGAGGCTGAAAAGGAGTATCGCACAGCTCGTGGGAGGTCTGCGATGTCCAATGAGTCAGTGACTCTGACAATCCCAGATTCCCTGGCAAGAGAGTTGGATACCGTTGGCGAACAACTGCTGATAGACATACTAGAGCGGGGGCTGCGCGAGTACAAAATCGACCAGGTCTTGGATCACTACGCCAGGGGCGGCGTGAGCTTTGCGGCAGCAGCACGCCAGGCGGGTGTGTCACGCTCGGAGTTGGCGCGCCATGCGTATGCCAGAGGCATGAAACCAACCTACAGCGCCGAGACTCTGGCCGAAGAGCTGGGCCAGTCTGGATGACAGTCGTTGTCTGCAACGCTGGCCCCTTGATCGCGCTGGGCAAGCTCAATAGGCTCGACATCTTGGGAGGCTTATTCAGCCAAGTCCGGATACCGCGCGCTGTCTTCGATGAAGTGGTTACACAGGGGCTCGTGCGTGGAGAGCCAGATGCCCTCGCCGTACGCCTTTTCTTGCGACATCAGCGATGGCCGATTATGGTGTTGACCCAGGCTCAGCTCTCCACCTATGTGCCGCCAGTGGCATTGGACCCAGGAGAGCTGGAGGTGCTGACCCTCGCTCAGCGCCCCATGCTCAATCGTTCCGCGGACACGCCTCGCGCAATCGCTTGTAGACCCTCCGTGCCTCGCCAAGCGGCTTGGGCGGCAGATCGAATAGCAAGCGCGTATCGGGGCGGGCCAGGCGCACGATCTCCAGGTTCTCGGCCTCCTCCACACCCGTCACCACCACCACCGACTTGCCTGAGAAATCCTCGATCACCCGCTGCGGGTCCGTCGTGAGCACCCCGGCCATGTTCCGTTGCATGGCGCGCAGGTTCGGCACCTTGTTGAAACTGGCATGCTGGTGGTTGGCGGTGGCGCAACAATGCACGAACAGCCCCCCCAAGCTCTCGCTCAGCGCCGTCAGCGTGGGCAGGCAATAGGCCTCGAACATCGGCGTGTTCATGTTCCCCGCCTCATCCTCGGAGAGGGAGCACCCCAGGCTATTGGGCGCCCAGTAGCCGGGGTAGTGGATCAGGTTCACCGGGGCGTAGAGGCGCATGTACTCCCTGAGAAAGGTCTCCAGCAGCCGGTGGCATTTATCCACCAGGCGCCGCACCGCCTCCGGCTCCTCGTAGAGGGCCATATACAGCTCCTCCTTGTGCCAAACCAGCGCGGCGATGTCGAAGGGGCTCTGGATGTCGGGCACGCAGAGGGGCGCTTCGGGGCCGGCTTGCTGGCGCGCCAGCGCCGCGAACTCGAGCACACGATCCAGCGGTGGGGCGTCCCAGCGCGGCTCGGCCAGGCGGTCCGCCTCCGCGGCCGTGCGCACCAGCGGCAGCGCCAGGGGATTAGAGCCCTCTACGCGCCGCACCGGGCAGCCCAAGGCCGCGGCGAACACCTGCGTCCCCGTGGTCACTTTGACATAAGGAACCGCATCGTCGTCCAACGCATCCGAGTGCTCGCACCAATGCTCATAGTTGCGCACCGCCCAGGACACCCACTGCGGCAAGGGGTGCTCCGAGCAAGTGAAATCCTGCTGCATCTCGTGCGCCAGCGGCTCGGGCGGGGCGATGATGGCATGGCCACGGAACGGGCCGCCGAAAAGGTCGGCCAGGTAACGCTGGTTTCGGGCGATACGATCTTTATGATACAACAGTGCCTCCTAATGCACGAACTCATTTAGCACCATCGGCAGCCACACCCGATAGCCCTGGCTGGGCGTGGTGGCCGTGGGCGTGGGGGTGGCCGTCTCCGTGGGCGTGGCTGTCGCCGTCTCGGTCGCCGTCGGGGTGGCCGTCTCTGTGGGTGTCTCCGTGGGCGTGACCGTGGGCATGAGCCGGTCGTAGAAGATGATCGGCCCGGCGGAGCCGCTAGACGGTTGGAACTCGACCGTGTTCGCATCGATCACCGCGCCGAATCCCTGCGGGAAGGCGACGTGGTCCGATGCGTACCCCGCAGGATCGCTCTCTACGAGGCGGTGCAATTGCGGCACCAGCGAAAAGCTAAAGGCATAGTAGCCGTTGGCGTCGGTAGTCTTCTGGTTGACCAACTGCCAGTCGCCGCTCGCTCCACGGTAGAGGGAGACCAACACGCCTCCCAGAGGCTCGTCGGTGTCGACGTCGCGCACATAACCATTGATGTTGGCGCCTTGCGCCGTCGTGCTCGGCGTGCGGGTGGCCTGTACCGGCGTTGTGGTGACCACCGACGTTGCCGGCAGCGGGGCGCACAGCCTCCTCGCGGAGGTGTAATCGCTGGCGCCGCAATCGTTCTCCGCGCGCACCTTCCAATAGAGGCACTGCCCCGCCGCCAGCATGCTCACATGCTCACCCGCGTCGTAGGACGTCGCCGTCAATTCGACGTCCTCTGCGCCCTGTGCGCAAGCCGCATCGGCGCACAGCCGCGCTCGATAGCTGGTGGCGCCCTCCACAGACGTCCAGGTGAGCGTGGTATTGGAAGAGGTGACGATGGCCCCATCCGGTGGGGCGATCAACTGCGGTTTGGCAGGGGGCTCGGTACATTCTTGCAGGCTCGGGTCGGTGGCAGTCTGGCCGCGGGCGCCAGCGCCAGCGCCCACGAAACGGGCGGCCAGGGCCAAGGCCAGAACCATCAAGACCGAGGTGAGTAAAGGAAGGACCAAGCTCTTTCGTGACATGACGGTATGCTCCTCTGGATGGGTTGGCGAGCCAGACGATGGCTGCCGCGGGTATGCGCGCCAGGGAATCTACAAGAACGCGGGATCGCCGTCAAGCCATCGCGCACCGCGTCAGGCCTGGGGATTTCGCGTTCATGCGCACACTAGGGTCCCAGGGCTTTCATCTTGGCGGCTGTGTCATTCTGAGCGAAGCGAAGAATCCCCGTTTACTATGGCCGACACTTGTCGTTTGCGCTCAGCGCGACGGCCTCTCCGACAATGACAAAGCCCTGCTATGGGCCCACGAGCTGCACCTAGTGCGGGAATAGGTTCTGCAGCAACGGCAGCCACAGCCGTGCGCTGTCGCCGGATCGCGTCGGTGTGAGGGTGGCGGTCGGCGTCCCGGTAAGCGCCGCGGTCCCTGTGGCCGTGGGCGTGGCGCCCGCGCCCCGGTCGTAGAACACCAGCGGCCCATAGGAGCCGTTGGCGGGCGGCTGGAACTCGACCGTGTTGGCGTCTATCGCCGTGCCACTCAAGCTGGAGGGGATAGCGACGCGATCCGACGTATACCCGGGCGGGTCAGTCTCCACGATGCGGTGCGCCTGGGGCGCGAGCGAAAAGCCAAAGGCGTAATGGCCGTTCGCGTCGGTGGTTCTTTCGCTGATCAGTCTCCAGTCCCCCACATCGCTGCGATAGAGGCTCACCACCACATCCCTCAGCGCGGCGTTGCTGGCGGCGTCGCGCACCTCGCCGAAAACATAGATGCTATCGGCCGTGGTGGATGGCGTCGGGGTGACCGACGGCGTGGAGGTGGTGGAGGGCGTCGGGGTGACGGATGGCGTCGGTGTGGTCGATGGCGTGGCGGTGACGGATGACGTCGGTGTGGTCGAGGGCGTGGCGGTGACGGATGTCGTCGGCGTGACCGAGACCGTGGTATAAGTCGTGGCTGTGGTCGAGGGGGTCGGCGTGGTCGACGGTGTGGCAGTCTCCGTCGGCGTGCCCGCCGTCGGCGACCCGGTCGGCGTCACCGTTCCCAGCTCGCCTGGACTGCAAAACGT
>CAYQDH010000389.1:0-5549 GCA_964416075.1 uncultured Anaerolineales bacterium
CGGTCATCTTCGATCCACAGGTAGACAGGGCGCGCGGCGCGCCCCGTAACGACCAGGCCATCATAACCGGCATACTTGAGCTCGGAACCCCAATGCCCCCCCAGGTTGGCTCGAGTGTACCATTCATCCGGGTATGCCTGCGGACTCAGCCCCGAGACGGTAACGCGGCCCGAGCTGGGCGCCGGGGTCCCTACCAATGCACCTACCATGAACATCAAGGGATTGCGCGGGTCCAGGGCACCGATGCCGGGTGGGATCAGGTCCCACGCCAGCCGCGCCGCCAGGCCACGGCCACCGAGGTACGACTCAGCCAGGGGCATGGTGGGTATCAGTTCGGTGCGCCCGGTGGATAGATCAACATGTAGCACACGCCCCGTCCAGGGGCCGGGATTCGATTGCGTCATAGCCATCCTTCCACAGATAGGGTCCGTCGAGAATGTATGGCGCAGAGCACGGCTGCATGGCCCATGCCCTCGCTACCGTGCTGCGCGCTTACCTATTCGGAGATAGGGATCTTTTCCGCCTGCCAGGATAGCGCCTCCGAGGGGCAACTGGCCACACAGGCGGGCTGTCCCTGGCACGTGTCGCATTTGAGTGCGATCGGCATGCCACCATTCCGTTCGCGCGCATCGAGCACCATGGCCCCAAAGGGGCACGCCCTGACACAGTCGCCACAGCCATTGCACAACACCGCATCCACAGCCCAGTAGCCGCCCTCCGTATGCCAAGTGATGGCGTGTTGTGGGCAGTGGTTGGCGCAGGGTGCACGGCGGCACTGATGGCAGTAATGGATAGCCTGGTCCCCCTCAAAGACGTCCAGGGCCACGCGGATGCGGGCCAGGCGGGGCATCACCTTTCCCTCGTGCACCAACGAACAGGCCACCATGCACGCCTGGCAGCCATGACAACGCCGGGCGTCCACGAGCAGTGTTCCTCGTCGGGGCCCGGCCACCAGCCGTTCGGACATATCGACCTCATCCTTGCGAGATAGCAGAGATACTCAAGCGGTCCGACTGTGCTTCACACCTGGCCGCTTGGTGTCACACCTGCAGTCCTATTATAGCCACCCGCCCCTTGCGAGCAAGCTAACCGGTATTTGACGCCTTCCACACACCCCGCTATAGTGACCCCTTGGTTTGCACTCTGGGCAAGGAGTCTGGATGTGTCCGCCTCTCCCTCGAAACCCAATGCCGCTCGTAAGCCTTTGGCTGCGCCCGAAGCAGGCGCTCCGTCCACGGCAGCGAGCGGCGATCCCGTGAGCCCCAACAGCGCGCCAGCCGAGACGGCTAATCCACCCAACTACCGCTGGAACTTTAGCGTGCTGGCGCTGGACGCGGCCCTTTTCTCTGTGGCCATGAGCTTTGTGGGCACGACCACCGTGTTTCCTTCACTGCTGGTCAGGCTGAACGCTTCCGAGGTGTTGGTGGGGGCAGCCAGCGGCCTCATGAGCGGCGCATGGCTGCTCCCCCAGCTCTTTGTGGCGGGCGCGGTGGCGCGCATGCCCTACAAGAAACCGATCATCATATGGGGCGCCTGGCTTTCTCGCCCTCTGTTCGCCGTCATGGCCCTGGTTATCTGGCTCTACGCTGTGAGCAGGCCCTCCCTCACCCTGGCTATCGTGCTGATCTGCTTTACGATCTTCTGGGTCATGGATGCCGTGGTCAGCATTCCTTGGTACGAAATCATCGGCAAGACGATCCCGCCTCGACGGCGAGGGCGCATGCTTGGCTTGTCCCAGGTTCTCGGCGCTGTGGGGGGCATCGGCGCGGGTATCGTGGTACGCTATGTGTTGAGCGACAACAGCTCTTGGGCTTTCCCGGCTAATTACGCACTCCTCTTTATCTTTGCCTGCGTTGCGTTTCTGATCGCCGCGACCATGCTTACGATCATCCGCGAGCCCGCCTCAACATCACTGGCCAAGGAACGCCCCACCACGCGCCAGGTGCTGGCCCTATTGCCTCGCATCCTGTTGGACGACCGCCCCTTTCGCCGGATGATCATGGTGCGCCTCTGCGCGGGTTTTGTATCCATGGCCAACGCTTTTTACGTGCTGTATGCCACGCGCGAGCTTGGCTTTAGCGTCGAGACGACGGGGCTCTTTGTCTCCGCCCAAGTGGCGGGATCGCTCACAGCAGGGCTGGTTACCAGCACAGTCCTCGACCGGCATGGCCCCTTGGTTCACGCACGCACCATGATCTGCATCGCCGTCCTGCCTCCCCTCTTGGGATTGGCCATGGGACCCCTTTACGCCCTGCTGGGGCCAGCGACTTTGTACCCCTACCTCGTGCTCTACTTTTTCCTGGGACTCTATCTTTCCTCTCTCAGCTATCCGTTCTTCAATTATATCCTCGAATATGTGGGTGAGGGTCGCCAGGCGCTCTATATCGGGATGAACAATACCATCAATGCTCTGACGATGCTCGCTCCCGCCTTGGGAGGGTGGCTGGTCACGAGCGTCTCATACCAGGCCGTCTTTGCTACCGCGATCGTCTTTGCGGTGTTCGCCTTCCTGCTGGCCTTGGGTTTGCCCAGCACTCGCGGCGTTGAGGGAGTCCGCCATTGAGCACCCCGGAAACCCTCTCAGCCCGTCCAGCTCTCGACGACCCTCTCCCACCACATTACGCGTGGAATGTGCGTATGCTGGTCGTCGATTCGGCGCTCTTTACCTTGGGCATGAACTTTGTGGGACAGAACACGGTCCTCCCCTCCCTTCTGGTCAAGCTTTCCGCCTCCGAAGTGGTTGTCGGGTTGGCTAGTGGCCTCATCAGTGGGGCCTGGCTCCTCCCACAGCTTCTGGTGGCCAGCGCCATGGCCCGCGTGCGTCGCCAGGTGCCCACCATCGCTGTCGGCGCCTGGCTTTCGCGCCCACTTTTTCTCGTCATGGCTTTGGTCATTGCCTTGTATGGGAACGCAGATCCCGCCCTGACGGTCGCCGTCGTAATCGGCGGCTTTACCATTTGGTCTGCGATGGATGCTGTGGTGAGCGTGCCATGGTTTCAGTTCGTGGGCCGAGCGCTCCCGCCCAGGCGGCGCGGGCGTGTCTTGGGCTTCTCTCAGTCTCTGGGCGCTTTTGGGGGTATCGGCGCGGGGATTGTAGTGCGTCTTATCCTGAGCCAGGCCAGCCCGTGGTCTTTTCCGAACAACTACGCCGTGCTTTTCGGCATCGCCTGTTTCTGCTTCCTGGGAGCCGCCCTGGCGTTGACCCTCCTGCGCGAGCCACCCGCCACGCTTCCCGAACATGAGGCGCCCTCTTTGCGTCAGGTGCTAGACCTCTTGCCGCGCATCCTGATCGACGATCACCCTTTTCGCCGTCTCGTCCAGGTGCGGCTTGTGGCTGGCTTTGTTTCGATGGCCAGCGCGTTTTACATTCTCTATGCTACGCGCCAGCTGGGGTTGGGGATCGAGGTCATCGGTCTCTTTGTGTCGGCCCAAGTCTTGGGCTCTCTTCTCGCGGGCATGGTCACCAGCTTCGTACAGGATCGGTTGGGACCTTTGGCGCACCTGCGTGTCGTGATCACCCTATCCGTGATCGCTCCTCTATTGGCGCTGGCTTCCGGGCCCCTGGCCAACATCCTGGGGCAGCGTGTGCTCTATCCCTACCTGCTGCTCTATTTCTTCCTGGGGCTATACGCTTCGTCGCCCACCTGGCCCTATTTTAACTGGATCCTGGAATACGTGGGCGAGGCTCGACGGCCGATCTACATCGGCATGATCAACACGCTGGGGGCCATTTCCATGCTGGCCCCCGCTATCGGTGGTTGGATTGCCAGGCAGGTCTCTTACCCAGCCGTCTTTGGTACGGCCATCTTTTTTGCCGTCGTCGCCTTTATCCTCTCGCTCCGCCTCCCAGACACCCGCAAGATGATCCGGGAACCAGTCCACCAGGATCCCTGAAAGCAGCGCGCCCTAGCCCAGCGCCACATCCAGCGTCATCATGATGGCAAAGCCGAGCATGGTGCCCAGGGTGGCCAGGTGGCCGTTGCCCTCCGATTGCGCCTCGGGTACCAGTTCCTCCACCACCACAAAGATCATCGCTCCCGCGGCAAAGGCCAGCGCATAGGGCAGGATGGCCCGCATCGACAGCACCAACGCGGCGCCCAGCACTCCCGCGATGGGCTCCACCATCCCCGAGAACTGCCCCAGCATGAAACTCTTGAACGGCGACAGTCCCTCGCGCCGCAGCGGCATCGCCACCGCGGTCCCTTCCGGAAAGTTCTGCAGGCCGATACCGATGGCCAGCGCCACGGCGCTCGCAATGGTGGCCCCGCCCAAGCCGGCCGCCGCAGCCCCAAAGGCCACACCGACAGCAAGCCCTTCGGGAAAGTTGTGCAAAGTGATCGCCAGCACCAGCAACGTGCTGCGCCGCCAATGCGTTGGCACGCCCTCCACCTCAGCCTCTGCGAGCGCCGGGTGTATATGCGGCAGGATACGGTCGATGCCTCTCAAAGCCGCTCCGCCCAACAGGAACCCCACCACCGCCGGCACCCACGACCCTTCCGAGAGCTCAATGGCCGGCGCCAACAGCGACCAGAAGCTGGCCGCCACCATCACCCCAGCGGCCAATCCCAGCATGGTATCCAGCAACTGGCGGTTCACTCGACGCGTAAAAAACACCGGCACCGCGCCAAGCGCCGTGACGAACCAGGTGAACAGGGTGGCAAATAGAGCCTGGATAATCGGGTTGAAAGACTCCAAAAAGGCCACGTCATCCTCCTCAGCGATAGGTTCCTAGCGTCAGCCCCTTGTCGATAAAGTAACGGTACGTATCATAGTACACCGTGTTAGGGATCGAGTGATCGCTGTGTAGAATAAAACCATTGTTGCCCATCACGATGGGAATCTTGCTCTCCAGCTCGGCGTCAATCTGCGCGCGATCGTTGGTGTAGAGCACCCGCACATCGATGCCCCCCATCAGTGAGATGCGCTCCCCATAGTCGCGGTACAGCTTGAGCAGGTCCATTCCCGCCTTGACCTCAATCACCTGCAAGCAATCCATCCCCGCCTCGATCAGCCCGGGCACCAGCAATTCCACCATGCCGCACGAGTGCACAATCACCGGCAATCCCAAGCTGTGTGCATAGCCCATCGTTTGGAAATGACCGGGCTGCACGATCTCTTTGTACATCGCCGGCGACATAAAGGGGCGCCCCTTGAAGCCCATATCCTCATAGTACCAGATGCCATCGGGCTTGCCCTCTTCGGCAAAGAGGATCTCTTGCAAGTCGATGGACAACTGAGCATAGGTGTTGACCATATCCTTGACCCAGGCAGGATCCAGGGCCATCCCCATGAGCATGTATTGGTGCCCGCACATGGGGTGCATACATTCGAACACATTGATCCCCGACCAACAAAAGTAGCGTCCGCTCTCATGGGCCTGGCGTTTTGCCTCGCGGTAGGCTTTGAAATTGATGCGGCGCCGGTCCGGGACCAGCTTGGGCTTGATATGCTCCTCCCATCCTTGCCGCTCTTTGACCAGAAAATCGACATGCTCCGGCGTGGAGGAGTGCAGCTTGTGCCGCCGCAGGAGCGCGCCATTGCCGTCGCGC
>CAYQDH010000390.1:0-5543 GCA_964416075.1 uncultured Anaerolineales bacterium
AATATCCCATAGGCGCAGGGTGCCATCGGCGGAGCCTGTGGCCAGCCAGCGCCCGGCCGCGTCCGCGCCATTCGCCGGTGAATAGTCCAGCGCCCAGATCGTATTGCTGTGCGCTCGCAAGGGCACGCCGCCCACCTGGTCTAGCAGGGCATGCATGTTGGACTGGCCCGACGAGACCACCGTCTCCGAGAGGGTATGCTGCACGCGCAGCCCTTCCACCCCCAATAGCAGGGCCAGCGCCGGGTCGTCGCCGAGCGCCTTCAAGCCGTTCGCCGTGAGCTGGTCGGCGCGGATGGCCCGCGTCAGCCGGCGGGTCTCCGCTTCGGCGGCGATGGCCGAGGCTTCCGCCGCCTCGGCCGTCTGGCGCGCCAGGTTGGCCGCCCCGGCCTCCTCGTTGGCGCGCAGCGCCTCGGCGTTGGCCGTCTCCTTGGCCTGCACCGCCCTCGTGGCCTCTCGTTGCGCGACGGCCTCGCTCCGGCCCGCGCGGATGGCGCTCCAGCCCGCCCATCCGGCCAGGGCCGCGAACAGCACCGCTAGGGCGATCCCCGCCAGGGTCAGCAGGCGCTGCCGCCGCGCCGCACTGCGGTGTTCCTCCTCTTGGCTGGCGGCGACGAATTCGCGCTCCAGCTCGCTCCAGTCGGCGGGGTGCGCCTCCAGCTGCGCCTGGGCCGCCACGAGTGCCTCGCCTCGCAAGAG
This sequence comes from uncultured Anaerolineales bacterium, assembly GCA_964416075.1. GTDB lineage: Bacteria > Chloroflexota > Anaerolineae > UBA1429 > UBA1429 > CAYQDH01. The sequence continues at coordinate 697 of CAYQDH010000390.1, forward strand.
CGCGCCCAGCGGCTGGCCCGCCTGTTGCCAGGCCTCGGCGGCCTGGGTCACCGGGTTGCGGTTGCGGGCGAACCATGCCGTGTTGGCTTCCAGGATGGGCGCCACAAAGCGGTCGTGCACCAGCTCCACCCAGATGCCCCCCGCTCGCGGCTCCATGCGCACCAGGTATTTGCGCGCCAGGGGGTCCACGGCGGCGTTGGGCACGCTGCCGGTGCGACCGGTCTCCTCGTTGCGTAGCACCGTGTCGCGGATCCCCCCCGCGGTGATCAGCTCGTTGCTGAACCAGTTGCGCAGGCCGCGCTCGGTGACCCCTGCGCGCTGGGCGGCGGGGTCGGCCAGCGCCTCGGCCAGCCGATCCTCGTAGAAACGCGTCAGGGCCTGGTCGATATAACCGAGGGGCAGGTCGTCCTCGGTGATGGGGCCGGGCGCCTTGTTGCGCACGTTCTCCCACAGCTGGTAGCACACCACCTGCAGCTGCACCGGCTCCACGTAGGGCCCGGGTTGCGGCTCCGCCTCGCCCGGCACCCGCACCCGCGACAGGTTATCCACCAAGGTCTGGGCCACGCCCGGGGCAAAGGGGCGACCGTAGGCGGCGGCGGGCTCCTCGATGGCCTGCAGTCCGGCCTCCAGCCCCATGCGCTGCATGTAAAAGCGCGCCCGCAGGCGGTTGGGGAGGAGCTCGGCATAGATCTCCAGGGGGGCGACATAATCCTCGCGCAGGGTCAGCAGCAGCCATAGGTTGGGCAGGCGATCCAGGGCGACGCGCAGCTGCTCGAAAAGGCCCCGGCGCTCCCGCCAGCGCTCGGGGTGGGTGGTGAGGATCTCCTCGAACTGGTCCACGATGAGCACCGTCGGCGCCAGCTCCGGCGCGGGCGGCGCTGCGGCATCACCTCCCGCCGCGGTTGTGCCCCTGGCCAGGACGCTGCCGTCTTGGCCAACCAAGGCCGCAGCGTCCTCGCCGGCCAAAAAGCCCACCAGGCTCGAGCCACAGAGGGTCGCCGGGTCAGCCTGCTCGCTCTCGGGCAGTCCCTGGTTCAGGCTGAGGATCAGGTTGTAGACGTAGAGGTTCGTAATCTGCGCCCCCTCCGCACAGGAGGGGATATCGCCGCTGACCCGCGCCACGGGCAACACGTCGAATCCTTGCTCGCGTAGGGCGGGGATCAGGCGGGCATGAAGCAGCGAGGACTTGCCCGCGCCCGACTGGGCGTAAAAGAGTGCCAACCGCTCGCGCACCACCAGCGCCAGCAGCTCGCGCGACTCGTGCTCGCGCCCGTAAAAGCGCTTAGCCTCGGCCTCGGTGTAGGCGCGCGGGCCCACGTAGGGGTTCTCCTGGGCTGGCCCGGCCATCGGCGCCGCGTATGGCTGGGATGTCGGCGGGACCCGCTCGCCCCCCTCGGCCTCCTCGCTCGCGCTGCGCGTGTCCATAGCCTCATCCACCTTTCCAGAGCTGGGACGCGGCTCCACGCATGCTGACGGGGTAGGGGCCGATGGGCGTTGCCGTGAGGGTGGGTGTCATCGTCGCGGTGGGCGTTAGCGTCAAGGTCCATGTCGCCGTCGGTGTCGTCGTCGCCGGTGCCGTCGTCAGGGTGGGGGTTAGCGTCGGCGTCGGCGACGACGTGGACGTGGGCACACTCGTCGCGGTGCGGGTGAGCGTTGGCGCCAGGGCTGTCCAGGTAGGCGTGGACGCCGCTGTAGGTGTTCTTGTGGCCGTCGAGGTGGGTACCGGCGTCAAGGTGGGCGCCAGCGCCATCTGGCTGGGCGTCGGGGGCAGGGGCGCTGTCGGGGTGCCGGCCGACGCCAGTGATGGCGCCATCGTCCCGTCGGCGCTCTCGGATACGGAGGGGCCGGAGATCCCGGTCTGCGCTGGCAGCGCGGCCTGCGGCGGCGTCGGCGCCACGGTCCCTGTCGCGGTCGATGGCAATGCTGAGGTCGGCGCAACCGTCCCCGTCGGGGTCGAGGCGGCTGAGGTGGTCGATTCCGGTGATGAAATTGACATAATAATGATTGTCGGCAGGGACGTCGGTGTTGGCTCGGTCGCGCCGCCGCTCCGGCCCGCCAGGGCCGTGCTCTGCGGCGTCGTGGTCAGCGAACCCATGCGTTCCGCCCAGGCTGTCTCGGCTGCCCGGATTCGACCCTCGCGCTGCGCCAGGCGAGACGACCAGAACACCATGCCCAACACAAGGATCATGACCAAAGGCGCACCGATGCCCAGGGCCAGCAGGTTGCGCCGCCGCCGATGTCGCGATCCCCAGGCCTCGTTCGCGTTCTCGATGGGATCGATAAAGCGATCGTGGATCAGCTCGTACCAGTGCCCCCCGGCGCGCCATTCGCCGCGGATGATATGCCGGTCTTCGAGCGCCAAAACCACCCGGTTCGGGATGCCGCCCGTGTCGGCCTGGCCCTGGAATACCGTGCCCCGCGTGCCCTCGGAGGTGATCAACGGGTCCTCGAACCACCGGCGCAGCTTGCCCTCCAGGACCATGCTCCGCAGCCAGGCGGCCGGCTTGCCCGCTTTGAGCTGTCTCCTGCCCTCTCGGCGAGCTTCCCACACCGCGCCTCGGACGGCCTGATCGTAAAAGGTCTCCAGCGCCCGGGTAACGTCCGCGAACTGGCGCAGGTGTTGCCGCGTGATGACGCGGGTGTCGGGCGACAGGTTCTGCCACAGGCCCTGACAGACGACCTGCAATTGCACCGGCTCGACATAGGGACCGGGCTGCATCTCCTCCTCCCCAGGCGCCCGCATGCGCGAGAGGTTGTCTACCAGGGTCTGCGCCGCACCCGGGGCGAAGGGACGCCCATAGGCGGCCGCCGGTTGCTCGATGGCCTGCAGGGCCGCCTCCCGCCCCATGCGCTGCATGTAAAAGCGCGCCCGCATGCGGTTGGGCAGCAGCTCGGCATAGAGCTCCAGGGGCGCGACATAGTCCTCGCGCATCGTGAGCACCACCCACAGGTTGGGCGCCCGCTCCATGACGTCGCGCAGCTGCTCGAACAGGCCCCGGCGCTCGCGCCAATACTCCGTCTGCCGGGTGAGGATCTCCTCGAACTGGTCCACGATCAACACCGTCGGCGCCAGCTCCGGCCTGGGCGCCCCTGCGCCGCCGGTCCCCGCAATCTGCTCTGCCCCGACGGGTTCAGCCTCTTCGCCGGCCAGGAAGGCCAGGAGGCTGGTGCCGCACAGGCTGGCCGGGTCAGCGCGTTCGGCCTCGGGCAGGCCCTCGTTCAGGCTGAGTATCACGTTGTAGGCGTAGAGGTTGGGTATCTGCGCCCCCTCGGCGCAGGCAGGGACTTGGCCGCTGACCCGCGCCACGGGCAGCACGTCGAATCCCTGCTGGCGCAGGCCGGGGATGAGGCGGGCGTGGAGCAGCGACGACTTGCCCGCGCCCGATTGCGCGTAAAAGAGCACCAATCGCTCGCGCACCACCAGCGCCAGCAGGTCCTGCGCCTCTTGCTCGCGCCCGTTAAAGTGCGTGGCCTCCGCCTCGGTATAGGCGCGCGGGCCGATGTAGGGGGTATCCTGGGCTGGCCCGGCCATCGTCGCCGCGTACGGCCGATCCGTCGCCGAGGCCCGCTCGCCCCCCTCCGCATCGTCGCCCGCGCTGCGCCTATCCATGGGCCTATCCGCCCTTCCAGATCTTGTACAACCGCTGCACGCAGCTATCCATGTCGCCCCAGTACACGCCAAAGTGCGAGATCTCGAAATAGCGGCTCAGGTAGGCCTTGATCACCTCTTGCTTTTCGGTATCCCCGGCCTGGGGATCCATCTGCATGGCCACGCTCTTGGGCATGCGCAAGCTGCGGCTCTCGCCCGTAGCCTGCACCAACCCCTTGAAGAGGACGCGAAAATCCCAATCGTAGACGTGGTAGCCCAGGAGTAGCAGGGCGGTGCCCGTCAAGGCCAGGCTGACAAAGGCGGGGATGTCCAGCTCCTTCTCGGCATATTTCACCTCGTGGCGGAGGGTAGAGAGCTTGGCCAGGTAATCCAGGTGGTCATCCTCTGTCAGCACCAACGATTCGGGGTATTCGTCCAGCCCGTAGAGGTGATACACCAGGGGCTGCTCCGCGCTGGGGACGTATTCGGGCTCGCGAGCAAAGACGGAGGGGATACGTCTCAAGCCATCGTGCCAGTACAGGATCTCCAGCCGCGGCTTTTTGTGGCCGGTGCGCAGCAGGGCGTGCTCCAGGAATTGGTGATGGCAGGTGGTCACATACAGGGGCAGGGGCAGCTCTGCCAGGAGCCGCAGCGGGTTGTGTGCCGGGTCCTTGTCGTGGGGATAGCCGAGCTGCCTGGCCAGCTCCGAAAAGCTGGACGCCTCCCGCCGGCTCGTGTCCAGGTACTCGGCCACGATGTCGGGATCCACGGCGGGATTTTCGTGAGCGCCCGCCACCAGGTAGCCCTTGAGCGCTTCCAGGTATTGTCGCTTGGCCTCCACCGGGTCGCGCAGCTGCACGCTGTGGTACTGGGCGACGCGCGCCAGATCGCTGTTCTCCTCGGCAGACAGGGGGGAGTGGATATCCTCGGCCCAGGCCTGGGCCAGCTGGCCTGGCTCCACGCCAAAGAGCGCCGCCGTCACGCGGTTGCTGACCAAGGGGGTGATCGCCCCATCGTCGATGCGCCGCCGGGCGTCGGACCAAAAGGGCTCCAGGCTATCATCGATGGGGGGCGCAACCGGGGTGGCCAGTCGTTTGATAATTCCACTCATCGTGCACTCACCTCCAGGGCTAAGGCGGAGGAACGTCACGCTCGCTGGCCCGCCGCACTGGCAGTCCGCCCACCGCGCGCTCACCTCCGATCATACTATCGACGAAGGGGGAGGTTGGGAAATTCGCCGTACGGGTCGATAGTCATC
>CAYQDH010000391.1:0-5527 GCA_964416075.1 uncultured Anaerolineales bacterium
GAGACATGGAACACCACATACCCCTTGGGATTCACCGAAAAACGGTTCCCCTCCCCCTGGCAGCAACACTCCCCTTCCGCCGCAGCGGAGGATGCCGGGAACACTGCCTCCAACGCCGCCAGGTCGATCTTGACGCTGGCCGTGGGGCTCTCCTTATCGACATCGAGGTAAAAGACGGCCTGCTCCCCCCCGGGCTTGTGCACCGATCCGCGATACTCGCCCGCCTCGGGGAAGCTGTGGATCACCGAGCCCAAGATGGTCAGTGCGCCGCTATCCAGGCCCACTTGAGTGAACAGGTTACGATCCAAGTTCCATTTCATGGTGTTCTCCTTTCTGCGCCTTAACCTACGTCCGCCGTCACGATCATCTCGTCGGTGTTCACGGTGGCGTCCAGGTTGCGCAGCGGAATCTTGACCGGTATTAGCCCACCACTCGCCGGTAGGATCGGGTAAGGATCCTCGAACTCGTAGATGGGATACTGGTTGGCCAGGTAATCGGCGATGGCCGTCTCGATGAACCCGAGGATATCGAATGTGTCGCCCAGCAGGTCCTGCAAGAAATCCTCAAAGGTATCGAGAAAGCCCAACACGCCTTGCAGCATATCGAGGAGCGGCCCAAGGAAGGCCCAGATGATATCCTTGGCCCAGCCCGGCAGCCACCCGGGGAACATATCGTCGATGATGTTCTCCAGCAGGTTCTCCACGATGTTGCCGATGCTGGCGGGGATATCGATCGGGTCGATGCTCACCCAGTCGGGGTCGATAAAGACTTGCCACTTGTTCGGCTTGCCGTTGAACTCGGCGTCGAGGTCCGACCAGGTAGCCAGGCGGCCGGGGTCCACGAAGTAGCGGGCATCGAGGCGCGCCCTGATCTCGTTGATCTCTGTGACCAGCCCGCTCAGGTCCAGCGGCAGGCAAATCGGCCCGCCGATGCAAAAGCCCGGGAACCCCACCAGGCAGCCGTTCCAGGGGTCGGGGACGATGCAAAAGCTGGGGATGCAAAAGCCCGGCAGATTGAAGCAGACCTGAACGGATAGCGTGTCGAACACGATGTCGGTGGTGTTGATCTGGATCGTGCCATCGTTGTTGAGCTGGACGCTCCCCCCCTCGAGGTGCAGCGCCACGCTGTAGCTGGCCGAAAATGGCCCAAAGCTCCCGCCATCCGATTTACTGAAGGTAAAGTTGTCGCGCAGCACGTTGAACAACTGTACAAAGGCTTCTTCCGAAGCCGCAATAGTGACGTGGCTCATCCTGGTTTCCCTCCTTACACAACCGTCATGGTGATAAAGGCCTTGAGCTGGTCTTCCTCAATGGCCGGGTTATGCGGCACAGGGGGATTCGGTGTGGGAGCCAGGGTGACAGTGCCCATCCCGAACAACGGAAAGTCGACAAAGAACGTTTCCAGGGCGATAGCCAGCTTTTGCCGCAGCACCAGGCTCACCGCCGTCTTGATGTAGCACTCGATGTTGTTCTCCAGCCCTTCGGGCTCGATGTTCACGATCTCCACTCCATCCACCTTGCCCACCAGCGATTCCTTGCCCAGGATCGTCTCGCGCGCCACGTGGCCGACCACGTAGACATCCAGGCAAAAGCACTGGATGCGCCCGCGGACGTGCACCGGCGGCACCTCTTGCGGCACGTGGGTTGTGCCTGCGATGGGGGTCTTGGGCACAACAGGAATCTGGTCCAGCACCCGGTCGTCGGGGCAGGCGATCCCGCCGCAGAGGGTGAAGCGCAGCGCGAAACGCTGTTCGTCCAGGGGTGGCTTGAGCTCGGGAGGAAGCTCGATGACATTGGTGGGGTGAAAATCCACCTGGAACTTGAGGAGCTGTACGATGAAACCCAGGGTCACCGGCGGCGAATCGGCGCCGATCACCGGGAGGGGCGGCAGCACCGTAAAGAGCGGGTCTCCGTACTTGGTGACGTCGGCGGTGTGCGGCACCTGCGCGCACCACAACTCTTTGTTGGCGATGATGTCGGCCGTAGCATAGTTGAACAGCGAGGGGCGTTGCAGCATGATGTGCCTGATCACGCGGTTCACGCCCTGCTCATGCACAGCCGCATACAGATCGCAATTGTCCGTGAAAGCCATTGTTACCTCCTTACCATTCTAGTCATCCGCATGGTGATGCAACGCATCGCCTTACGCCCTGCGCCCGGCGCAAAGCCGGAGCAACAGGGACGCGACCATAGCGTGATGAACCGTCCCAGTTCCTGGAAATCGATAAGAAGCACCGAAGTAGAAATCGCACTACAAGGAAACAGGAGAGAGAAGGATGGGTGTGAGGGCGTTATCAGGAGAGACCCAACCGGATGCGCCGGCAACGACGACGGATAGCGCCCCAGGCCCGACGAACCCAAGTAGTATGATGCAGGGGTGGTTTTACATATCGAACAATCTTATGATACACCTTGGACGGCGCCCAGTCATCGTACTTTAGACGGAAAAGAGTGCCACTGAAGAGTGCCACGGGCTGAAGCCTCGTGCTATGGAAGCAAAGCCGACCTCCGTCGGCTGGGGAAGGGGACACTCGTGCTACGTGCCCACGCTGCGTGGGCCAGGCAAAGCCGACCTCCCTGGGCTGGGGAAGGAGTGCTTGCTCGCTGCGCTTTTGGCGGATAGAATAGCGTTCCAAGGCCGGATAGGAACCCGCGAGCGACGCACCGATGAGCAGCAAACCGTGGACCAAATGACGACATGGCCGCTGTGCGAGAGCCACCCACGGGCAGCCAATCGTTGGCGAAAGGGTGGCCTGGCTGCTGTGCGAGAGCCACCGGGGCCAGATCATCGCTGGCGGCGATATCCCTCTTCGGGCCGGCCAAGCCGTCGAGGGATCTGAAAGGAGCGAGTGTGCCAACCATCATAACCGAGGGCGCCAAGACCACTATCCAGGGCGTGCGCAGGATCTCCTGGGACACCGGCGAGATGTGCGAGTTCGCCTCCGCGCTCACGGCCGCGCTGGCCTGCCAGGGAGAGGCCGTCCCCTACCATGATGTGATGGGCGTCTCGGGCGCCGCGTTCCGCTTTACCCTGGCCCCAGGCTGTTGGGATTTCGGCAACTATGGCATCCGGAACATCTCCGCGGACCCGGACGAGCCCATGCGCCGCGCCATCGAGGCCGCAGGGTATGAATATACTCTGTATACCAATGGACAAAAGGCGCAGGATGTGGCGAGGATCACCGCCAGCATCGCCGCGGGCGTGCCGGTCCTGGCTTACCCGGTGGTAGGCCCCTCCGATTGCTGCATCATCACGGGCTATGATGAGGGCGGCGAGGTGCTCTTGGGATGGAGCACCTACCAGGATATCCCCGACGACCACAATATCCCGCATGACCCGACCGGCTATTTCCGCAAGCCGGGCTGGCACGACAACCTTGCCGGCTACATCGTGCTCGGCGCCAAGGTGGAAAGCCCTCCTCGACGGGAGATCTACCTGAGCGCCCTGCGTTGGGCCGTCCACCTGCTGCGCACGCCCGCGCTGCGGCCGGGGCGCGCCACGGGGCTCGAGGGCCTACGGGTGTGGGCCGAGGAGATGACCCAGGCGCAGTATTTCCCCGCGGGCGACGAGCAGGTGCTCGGCCTGCGCTACGTGAGCGCGGCCATCAACATGACCATGCTGCGCGACCATCTTTCCGCGGCGCCCTTCCTGAGCCAAGCGGCGGAGGAGGAGCCCGACCTGGCGCCGGGGCTGGCCCCGGCCATCGCCTGCTACACTGAGGTGTCTCGGCTGCGAGAGAGGCTGGATAACTTGATGAGCGACAATTTTGCGCCCGCGGCGATGAGGGCCATCGCCGATCCCACCATCCGGCGGGCCTATGCCGACATCCTGCTACAGATCCGCGACCAGGAGGCGGAAGCGGCCTCCCACTTGACGCAGCTCCTGGCGAGCCTGGGGGCGGCCTCCCAGCCCAAGGAGAACGCTGGCCGATGAGCGACCAGGCGGGGCGCGTCGACGCACGGTCCGAGGCTGGCGTTCGTGCCGGGGACCTGAGCCAGCGACAGTGGTTCGCATTGCTGGCTGGGTACATGCTCGCGCCGATAGTCTGTGGGATGCTGTGGGAGCGCCCCGCCACCATCTGGGCCGGGCTGCTGCGCATCTTTACCAACCAGGGGATCCTGGTCAGCGACTATGTGCTCATCGGCGGGCCGGGGGCCGCGCTGGTGAACGCCGGCCTGGTGGGACTGTGCGGCTTGCTGGTGGCGAGGGCCGCAGGCGCGACCCTCTCGGGGCCGACCATCGCCGGGGTGTTCACCATGGCCGGCTTTGGGCTGTTTGGCAAGACGGTCTGGAGCATCTGGCCGCCGATCCTCGGCGTGGCGCTCTTTGCCCGGCTGACGGGCCACAGCTTTAGGAGCTACATCCTGGTGGCCATGTTCGGCACCGCCCTGGCCCCCCTGGCAACGCACGTGGCCTATGGCCTGGGCCTGGGCGTGGCGGCGGGGGTGCTGGTGGGTGTGGCCGCCGGATTCCTGCTCCCCCCGCTGGCGGTGTATATGCTGCGCCTGCACCAGGGCTACAACCTGTACAACGTGGGGCTGACCTGCGGGTTCCTGGGCATGTTCGTGACGGGACTGCTGGAGGGCGCGGGATTCAAGACCGCCCTGCCGCTGCAATGGTCCGAGCAGTACAGCGATACGCTGGCCTGGCTCTTGCTGGCATACGTGTTAGGGCTGCTGGCCCTGGGGCTGCTCTTGGCGCGCGGTCTGGGGGGCCTGCGCCCGTTGGTGCGCGAGAGCGGCAGGCTGCCCAGCGACCTCGTGCCGCCCCACGGCGCAGGGACGGTGCTGATCAACATGGGGCTGGTGGGCCTGTTGGGCTGGATCTACATCCGCGCCGTGGGCGGGGCGTTCAACGGGCCCACCCTGGGCGGCGTGTTGACCATGGTGGGCTTTGCCGCGTTCGGCAAGCACGTGCTCAACGCCGCGCCGGTGATGCTGGGGGTCTACCTGGGCAGCCTGGTGATGGTGTGGGAACCCGCGCAGCCCGGCGTGCTGCTGGCCGCCCTCTTTGCCACCACCCTGGCGCCGCTCAGCGGCGGCTATGGGCCGCTGGTTGGGATCTTGGCCGGCGCCCTGCACCTGGCCATGGTGATGCGCACCGGGCCCTGGCACGGCGGGATGAACCTCTACAACAACGGCTTTGCGGGCGGTCTCACCGCCACGCTGCTGGTGGGGATCATCAGTTGGTGGTCGACCTGGCGCGAGGAACGGCGAAAGGGGAGGTGAACGAGCCCATGCTGCATGAGAAGAACAGGATCGACAGCGTGCTGGCAGAGCTGATGCGCTACGTGCTCCAGAGCCGCCCCACGCGGGTCGTTCTGACGGTCGAGGACCTGGGCGACCGAATCAGCATTACGGTGGAGAGCCACGGCGCGCGCGTGAGCAACATGGAGTGCCAGCTGGAGCAGAACCTGCTCAACGCCCCTGTGCCTGAGGAGCTGCGAGAGTACTATCGAGGCCTGGCGGGCGAAGAGACCACCGGGCCGTGCGACCTGCGGGTGGCGGCGCTGATGGTGGATGGGGGC
>CAYQDH010000392.1:0-5526 GCA_964416075.1 uncultured Anaerolineales bacterium
TTTTGGGCGCAGGATCTCCATTTACTCTGGCCGGGACGCTGGTGTGCCCTTTTCCTTCAGACCCAACGCCTTGATCTGCCGGCAGTAGATATTCCGGATGGCCCGGAAAACCTCCAGATAGGCCTCACTCTGATAATCCGGATACGTCCAGGGCCAGGCTCTATAGTCCTTGTCGCGCCATGAGAGCGTCACTTCGGCATAGATCCCTTGCCCTATGTAGATGCGATGGCTGTGGTTCTTGGTCGTAGCCAGCACCAGCTTGGCTTCGCTGATGTACCCCGGATCGAGGTTCACGCGCCGTTGACCTTGGGTCCCCAGCGTTTCCTCTAGCTCGTTGGTTAAGACCTTGATCTCGGCCAACCTCCCCGGATCCACCAGCCGCTCGAAGGCCAGAATCTGGCGCACCAGGTTGCCCCCGAACTCGGGCTCGTAATAAGTGGTATAAGCAAACGCGATGTGGGGGCTGCAATAATCCACGGGCCCCCAGCGATCCTCTAGGGCCATCCGCGCCCTGCCCAGGAGCGGCGGATCCCCCGTGAACAGGGGTACAACCAACTTGACCGGCAATGGCAGGGCGATCTTGCCCATAGGCGGTATCCTCTCGCACAGCCCTTGGCTAGATGGAATACAACTGGATCAATCGTTTCTCTTCGCCCTCGATCCGCGCGACCAGTTCTACAAACGGTGCGATCGTCGAGCTGGTTAGCTTGGCCTTGAGCAGTTCGTCTAGCTGAAAGATACCCGCCGAGTTGTTCATCAAAACTTCGATATGCACCGGCTTGACCTCTCCCTTGCTCAAGATCACCTGGTCGATGGCTGCCGCCGAGACCGAGTGGATATTGAGCGCCCCCGCTTCAAACGGGATACGAGAGCGCCCTTTGGTCATATCCAACGCATCGGCTAGTTTGAGGATCCCCGCTTCGGTGGTCAGGCACCGCTCGTCAGAACGGTGCGCCGCGATCGCATGCAGGATCTCTGATACCAGGATGGTTCGCTCCTCTATCTCGCAAAAGGGTTCCAGTATCTCGCGAGCCTTGCGGTCGGCCAGGAACAGGCTATATTCCTCGTGCCGGTGCCGGTGGATGGTCAGCCCAAGATCGTGGAAGCACGCCCCCAGCACCACCACGATCTCGGCCTCTTTCAGCGTCAACCCATGGTGTTGCACCACGCTCATCGTCACGCCGCCCTCGTCCAGCAGGCGCAACAACCTGAGCGCGATATTGGCCACGATGCGAATGTGCACCTCACCATGGTCGGTGATACCCGATCGGTCGACCGCGTTGATGTTGGCGCATTTCCACATCTGGTGTAACTCGCGATCGGCATTCAATCGCTCCAATACCAGAGCCAACCGCTCATTATGCCGGGTCGGCAACGTAATAGGCATTCTTCTCTCCAGCTCCCAAATGGCCCCTATCCACCCTTACCCGAACCCCCTCCCCGTTCCTTGAGGCCCCTACGAACCGCGGGGCTCCTCGGTTCGCAGCCCACCGCGGCCCGCTCTCAGCGCGACCGTCATCCAAACCCCATCCCCCGCTCCTTGAGGCTCAGAAACCGTTGCCTACCAATGATCACATGATCCAGCACCTCGATGTCCAGCATCTTGCCCGCTCGCACCAACTCTTCCGTCACCCGCACATCCTCAGCCGATGGCGTCGGATCGCCACTGGGATGATTGTGGGCAATAATGATGGCCACCGCGTTCTCTTTGATCGCTTCGCGAAAGACCTCCGCCACCCGCACAATCGATGCGTTGACGTTGCCCTGGTAGATCATGTGGTGGCGCAGCACGCGGTGCTTGGTGTCTAGCAAGATCACCCGCAGCTGTTCCTGCACCTGCAGGCCCATGTCCGACATCAGCAGGTTGGCCGCGTCTGCTGGGCAGGTGATCTGGATGCGGTCTCCATCGGGCATGAACATCACCCGCTTGCCCAATTCCATGGCCGCCTTGATCTGCACCGCCTTGGCCTTGCCGATCCCTGGCACAACACAGAGCTCCTGTACACTGGCTCGTGAGAGCCCGCCCAGGCCCTCAAACGTGATGAGCAGTTTCTGAGACAACCCGATGACGTTCTCTTTCTTCGTGCCGGTCCGCAGGGCGATGGCCAGTAGCTCTGCGTTCGAAAGGGCCTGCGCGCCATAGAACTCGAGCCGTTCGCGTGGCCGCTCGTCCTTGGGCATCTCTTTGATGTGGGCATGATATTCCACGTTGGTCATGGGTGCCGTCCTTGTGGGTTCCGCCGGATGCCTTGTTTGCTCTCGGCTACCGGCGGGGTGTGTCTCGCACGGATCGCTAGGTCGGATCCATTGTATCTCCCGAGGACATGATGATCCTAGCCTTGCCCCCCGGCTGAGTCTAGGAGGGATGGCCTGCGGTGTCAACTGAAACTTGGGGTGGCCCTGCCGAGAGGCTTATTTCCGCTGGGGACGCCTGCCGTTGCCCGGTATCCACGACGCGGCGTCGTGTACCCTGGTCACGGTCACTTTGCCTCGAAACACGCGCAGGTCCGTATAAGTGGTGTTGTCGCTGTAGTCGCTTTCCTCGATGACCCGTTGTGCATTCGTCGTGGATCGCAGCGTATACTCTCCGTCGGGGATGTTGCCGATCACGATAAACTGGCAGGCCAGGTCACGCGTATACAGGTCGGCCCACCCCGCCGAGATCCCCTGGTATTCGCAGCCCCCAAAGCGCTGCGGCCCGGCGTCAGGATCCATCTTCTCCGTATCGACCAGGCAAAAACCCTGCTTAGCAGCTGGCATGATAGAGTAACCGTATCTGTCGAGGAACTTGAACTCGTTAAAGTCTTTGACGTGATAGTGACCGTGGCCCTCGGAAAAGGCAAACAATTCTGGGTACTCCAGTGGATCCCCGATCACAGCGTCCTCATCTCCGATATTGTGAATTAGAAACTCAAAGCGCATGATCTGGTGGCGACCGGGCGTTACGCAGCCATCCTCAACGCTGTGATAGTCCGGCCCAAAAGTGATGACCTGAATGCCAAAGCTCCTGGCTATAGGCACCAGGTTGACGCCGCTTTCCTGTCTCGGGGCTCCTGATGCGCCTATCATCAACGTTTGCCACAGTACAAACACCACAAGGCCGAGTGCGACAGGGCGCTGCCAAGCGCGCCTTGCACTGCGGCCCACCTCTGCTATCCCTTGCCAAACCGTTCTCATCAATATGACTCACGTAACATGATATCCCATTTTGTAGCGGTTATGTCATGCTGAACGAAGTGAAGCATCTCCGTTGGCTATACCCGACACCTGTCGTTTGCGCTCAGCCCGATGGCCTTCCAGACTTTGCTAAAGCCCTGTGGTCTATAGGGGTTTGCTTACTGTCGCGATGATGTCATGCTGACGGTAGTGAAGCATCGCCGTTGGCTTTGGGCGGGACCTTTGGCAAGTCGCCATCGTGCGCATATCGCGTTGGGGATCGATCCACAATGGCCTAATAAGGCATCGAGATGCACGTATCCATCTTGGGAAAGAGGATGTCGAACAGTGCTCGCTTTTCTGCTTTGACCTCGATATCGGGCCAGGCATCGTGTAGCTCATCCAGGTTCCGATACCCCAGGATGAGCCGCACAAACGCTTCCGGCGGGATACATAGGTCGCCGCCGTCAGCACCCATGGAGGCATCGACAAAACCGACGGACGTCACGCCCATCACGCATCCCGCCTCGATCCGTACACGGTATGCATCGCGGTACAAGTTGATGAGCAAATCTGTCGTCAGGCCGGAGTACCCCGCAGTCGCCAGGCGACGGTCCAACGCCGGCCCGATCTTGGCCAGCAACCTGGCCACATCCGTCACGCGCCACAGCCATTGATAGCTAGGCAAGGGCTGGCTGCCCAGGCTGCGCCCCAGTTGCACCAGGGCCCCGCTCTGGGGCCAGCGTAGCCTGATCTCTTCCCCGCCTTTGGCACGCACCGCCAGTAAGGCCGCCCACGCTGCGTCCATCCCCGGGAGGGCGCTCTCGACGATCTGCGTGCTTTTGCCGTCCCTCGTAGGCCAGGTCATCACATATCCGCCAGTTCGTCCGCTGCGACCATCCTCCAGGACCTGGGTTGGCAATTGCACGCGCCGCAGCAGGTAGTGCCAATACGCCGAGTCTCGCACCACATGGAGCTTGAGATCCGACATGCTCTCTTCATACAGCCGCGTCAACGCAGGGATATCCTCGTCCCTCGCCTCGCGCAGGGTGTAAGGGTTGCTGGCCACCCCCTCGGACGGTGGGATGCGCCAAATCGGCAGTGAATCGGCTGCGCTATGGTCCAAGGCATAGGCATAGCCGTACTGCCGGTAATAGTACGGGATCCCCTGGATGATGCTCAGGTCGAACCCTCGATCCGCCACCGTCCGGTGAAAGCGCGCTACCTGCGCGCGCGCCAACCCGCGATGTCGATATTGCGGATGGGTGACCACCATCTCCAGCATGGCCACCCTCAACGGGATATCCTCATAGCGGCACAGCCACGGGATCAGGCACGTCGTCGAGGCCACCTGCCCCGTGCCCTCATCCTCGACGAGCAGAAAATCTTCGCGCCGGGTCTGCGGATTATACCGCAACAAGCGGGTCGCGGCGGCGCCCTCCGGCTCACCGTTCACATCCCGGTTGAACGCGATATAGCGCTCCACATCGCGCTCGTCGCGCGCGCTGCGCAGGATCAACCCTCCTTGCAACTCCTGTGCGTCGCTCTGCGGCATGGCTCTCCCCTCTCGCATGCGGTCATTAGACGCGGGGGACGGAGGCGAAAGCTCTTCTCCCCTCTCCCATGCGGTCGATGGGAGAGGGGTTGGGGGTGAGGGCTGCTCTCCCTCTAGTCCACCGGCCCCCTCGCTCAGCCCTTGTCCGACCCATAGCT
The DNA here is from genome assembly GCA_964416075.1 of uncultured Anaerolineales bacterium. Classification (GTDB taxonomy): domain Bacteria; phylum Chloroflexota; class Anaerolineae; order UBA1429; family UBA1429; genus CAYQDH01. Next base: position 4,870 of record CAYQDH010000392.1, read on the forward strand.
CGGCGCCTTGGGCGGCGTCTTGCCCTTCATGTGCTCGTGATAGTAACGATACGTCAGCGGCGACCCCGGCTGCAGGACCTCGCTGGCCACGACATCGCCTACGAAGACGGTGTGCGTGCCCAGGTCGATCTGGTGAATGATGCGTGCCTCCAGCGCCGAAAGGGTGTTGTCCAGCACGATGGGGCTGCCCGTGATGCCCAGGCGATAGTGGATCTGGTCGAACTTGTCGATATCTCGCCCAGAGCGAAAGCCAAAGCGCCCCAGAAACAGCATGGTCGCCGATTCATCCAGCACGCACGCGGCGAACACTTGGCTCTTGACCATGAATTCGTGGGTCAGGTTCTGCTTGTTCACGATTACCGCCACGCGCGGCGGCTCCGACGTTACCTGCACCACCGTGTTCACGATCTGCCCGTTGAGGCGCTCCCCATCGTGAGAGGTGACGATATAGAGCCCATAGCTCAAATCGCGGAATACCTTGGGATCGACGGTGTTGCTCAAGACTATCTCCTCCTGCTGTGATCTAGCGCGGGCATGTTACCGTACCCCAAAAGGGGTGTCAACCATCGACCATAGCTGTTCCTTCCCCCCTCTCCCATGCTGCATGGGAGAGGGGCCGGGGGTGAGGGCCTCTTTGCCCCTTTGCCTCTCCCCCCC
>CAYQDH010000393.1:0-5516 GCA_964416075.1 uncultured Anaerolineales bacterium
GAGAAGGGTTAATGATGAACACCGATGGAAGAAGATGAACACCGATGGGAAAAAGAATGATCTTCTCGTTCTTATCGGTGTTCATCTTCCCCAATCGGTGTTCATCATCCTGATTCTCGGAATCCGTCACTACCAGGTTCCCACGCTACAAGCTGGCCAAGAGAAGGGTTAATGATGAACACCGATGGAAGAAGATGAACACCGATGGGAAAAAGAATGATCTTCTCGTTCTTATCGGTGTTCATCTTCCCCAATCGGTGTTCATCATCCTGATTCTCGGAATCCGTCACTACCAGGTTCCCACGCTACAAGCTGGCCAAGAGAAGGGTTAATGATGAACACCGATGGAAGAAGATGAACACCGATGGGAAAAAGGATAATCCTCTTATTCTTATCTGTGTTCATCCTCCTAAATCGGTGTTCATCATTAACCCTTCTTATTAACTGAATTGCAGCACGGTGAAGGAATGGCCGGGCAGGACGTGCTCGAAGGCGCCCGCGCCGCGGGTTTGCTCTTGCTCGACCGGGGCGATCTGGCGCGGCTCCTGGGGCGAGTTGGCGCCTTCGAGCGGCCCCGATAGGGTGTTGATGCGCACGCTCGGCAGGCCGACGAGCGTACCCAGGTCGATGGAGATGGGTTGGGGCTGGGCCTGCAGGTTGACGATCTTGAGCACCACGGTGCGCCCGTTTTCGCTGCGCGTGGCGGTGATGTCGAGGGCGGCGTCGTCGGCCTCGCCGTCACCGGCGGCGTCGGCGCGGATGCACAGCGGCTGGTAGTGGCGGGCGATCATCTGTTGCGCATAGTAGGGCGGCATGCCCCACACCTGCGTGGGGGTGAAAAAGAGCTGCCCCTGGTCCCAGAAGTTGTCGTTCTCTTGCCAGGGCTGCAAGGCGTTGGCCGGGCAATCGATGACCACCTCCCCGGCCAGGCGGGTGACGGTGTTGATGATGTGCGCGTGGCCCAGGGCGCGCTGCATGTCGTGGCGCACGCCGTTCTCCTCCAGGATGCAAAAACGCACCTTGTTGTCCCGGTCGATGGCGTCGAGGTAGGCGCGGAGCTGGGGGATAAAACGCTCCACGGTGTCGCCATCGCGCAGGCCGTCGCCGCCGACGTGGACATCCCACAACACGCGGTGGCCGCGGGCCATGGTCAACAGGGCGGCCGTCGCGGCGCGGTTCTCCTCGTAGGTTAGCTCTTGGTCGTTGTACAGCCAGGGCGAGGCGATGAGCGTCAGCCCGGGGTCGCGGCTGGCGGCGGCGCGCAAGAGGGCGGCGAAACGCTCGGGATAGTCGCGGCGGATGAGGCGCCGCCCATCGGGCGCCCTGGTGAGCTCTTCGTTGCCGATCTGCAGGTAGCGCAGGCGGTAGGGCTCGCGGTGGCCGCCGGCGGCGCGGCGCGCGCCCCAGGGGGATCCGGCGTCACCGTTGAGGTATTCCACCAGGTCGGCCACATCCTCCGGGCGCTCGGAGGGGCTGATGGCCGGGACGCACAAGAAACCCGCGGCCTCGCAGAGGGCCACGAAATCGATGACCCCGAAACCGTTAGAGTTGTAGGGGTAAAAGGTGCCCAGGTAGGGGGGGCGGTCCTGGCGCGGGCCGGTCATCTTTTTCCAGCGATAGCCCGAGCCGGGGGAGCGCGCCTCGTGCTCCCAATCGGTGTTGATCATATAGCCGCCGTAGCGCATCACGGTGAGCCCCTCGGTTACCAGGGCATCGGCGATGTCGCGGCGCACCGGGAGATCGCGAAAGCGGCCCCAGGCCGCGGGCTGCAAGAGGACATAATCCACCCACAGCGCGCCCGGCTGCTGGAGCATGATGGCCAGGCGCCCCGCCGGGTCGCTGGCGTCGGGCCGCAGCCGGAAGGGCAAGGTGTGCCAGGCTTTGTCGCCCGGCAGGGCCAGCGAGGCCTGGGCGTAGGTGCGCGAGCCGTCGCCGCTCTGCAGGGCTACGAGCACGGGGGTATCGGCCTCGGCCTGCAGGGTGAGCAGGCCCTCGTAGAGCCTCCCCGCCAGCAGGTTGATCCCCCAGCGGTTGAGACCGCGGTTCTCGATCCCCACGGCGCCCTCGCCGCGCAGGAATTCGATCTTTTGGCTGTAAGGGCCGCGGCGGGCGCGCAGGATGGTGTGCGTGAAATGGCCCTCGGCGCCGCCCAGGCGGAACGGCTGCCAAGAGCGCACCTCGGGGCGACCCTGCAGGTACGTGCGCTCGGCGCGGCAGCTGACCGCGCCCGAGAGCCCGGCGTAGGCGGGGTCCAGCCGGGGGTCGATCTCTTGCGGCTGCTCCTCGAAACTCTCGCCGAAGATCATCTGGCTGTAGGCGCCGCCGTAGACCTCGTGGTTGACGTCCTCCATGCAGGTGCCGGTGAGGTAGGGGGATACGCGGCCGATGACGGCGTGGGGGTTGATGGTGATATGGATGAGGTGGGGCATGGGTGGGTGCTCCTTTGTATTCTGTACCGCAATTTAGGCAAATTGCGGTACAGGATATTGCGGGTCTTACGCTCGTCAGGAGCCGCAATTTAGGCAAATTGCGGTACAGGATCGCCGATGCGAGAGTGGGAAGGTTGTCGGTGCGGGCTCGCGCGGCGATGGCTAGTGGGATTATAGCATAGAGGGCGATTGCCAGGTACCTAACCCGGATTGCCGAGAGCTATGTCGTGGTCTACGACCCCGATGGCGGGTTCGTCACCGGCGGGGGATGGATGGAGTCGCCCGCGGGGGCGTATGGGCCTGATCCCACGCTGACGGGCAAGGTTCACGGAATGAATTCCGTTCCTGATAGGCGAAACGTGATGAATCACGTTTTAATACGGTTTGGTGCGTTTATGTATGTTAGCGCATTCGTGTGGTAACGGATGGCCGCGAACGGGGCCGCGAAGGTTCTGAGCATCGGGTTGGTCCTCCAGACAGAGGGCAATGACTTCGCGGATGTTATTCATCAGCTCATCCAGGGTCTTTCCCTGGGCATAGCAGGCGCGCAGCTGGGGCGCCTCGCCGACGAGGAAACCGTCCTCGTCGCGCTCGATGACCACATAGAACTCTTGGCTCATAGGAGTTTCCCCTGTCTCGTTCATGCCACTAGAACCTGCATTACATTCTAGCCAGTCCAAGATTGCAGACAAGAACAATGACAGAGCCCTGCCCCCGCGGCACAGGGCTTTGCAGGTCGGAAAGGTCGCCGGGCTGAGCACAAACGACAGGCGCCGGCTATAGCGAACGGGGATTCTTCGCTTCGCTCAGAATGACATAACGCGGACAATGACAGAGCCCTGCCCCCGCGGCATCTCCGCCTTGACATAGTCGGCGCGGTGTGCTAATAGTGAGGGCGGCATCCGCCCAAACTAGTCCATCGAGGTACGCCACATGCCATCCGCGCCGCGTGAGGTTGTCGATCTGGTCGAACGTTTTGCCCACAACATCGAACACTATCGCCGCTCGGGCTATAACGAGACCCAGGCGCGCGTGGAGTACATCGACCCCCTGTTCATCGCCCTGGGCTGGGATATGCATAACCAGCGCGGGGCCTCGCCGCTGGACCAGGAGGTGATCCACGAGGCCACGCTGCGGGGCGGCGGCGCCACGGGTGGCGGCGCGGTCCTGGCGCCCGACTATGGCTTCCGCGTGGGCTCCGAGTTCAAGTTCTATGTGGAGGCCAAAAAGCCCTCCGTGGATATCGCCAACAGGATGCCCCCCGCCTTTCAGCTGCGCAGCTATGCCTGGACGGCGGACCTGCCCCTGTCCATCCTCACCGACTTCGAAGAGTTCGCGGTATACGATTGCCGCTACCCCCCCCGTGGCGACGGACCGTCCCGATGTGGCCCGCCGGCTGTACCTGACCTACGAGGCCTACGCCGAGCGCTGGGAGGAGATCGCCTCCATCTTTTCTCGCCAGGCAGTGCAGCGCGGCGACTATGACAGGTATGCCGCCAGCACTAAAGCGCCCCCGGGCAAAGAGGTGGACGACGTCTTTCTGCAAGAGATCGAGGGCTGGCGGCTGCTCCTGGCGCAGAACCTGGCCCAGCGCAACCCCGAGCTGGGGGTGCGCGAGATCAACTATGCCGTGCAGCAGACGATCGACCGCATCATCTTTTTGCGCATGGGCGAGGACCGCGATATCGAGCCACGGGAGCAGCTCAAGGGCGCCATAGCCGGCGACGGGGTCTATGCGCGGCTGATGGACATCTTTCGCCGCGCCGACCAGCGCTACAACTCGGGGCTCTTTCATTTTGCCCAGGAGCGGGGCCGCGAGGATCCCGACGCCATCTCGCCCGCCCTGCGCATCGATGACGGGGTGCTGCGCGAGATCATCGGGCAGCTCTATTACCCCCACAGCCCCTATGCCTTTCGCGTGCTCAGCGCCGACATCCTGGGCAACGTCTACGAGCGCTTTCTGGGCAGCGTCATCCGGCTGACCTCCGAGCACCGGGCGGAGGTGGAGATCAAGCCGGAGGTGCGCAAGGCGGGAGGGGTGTATTACACGCCCAAGTACATCGTGGACTATATCGTGGAGCACACCGTGGGCGCGCTGTGCCAGGGCAAGACGCCGGGGGAGATCGCCAAGCTGCGCCTCGTGGACCCCGCCTGCGGCTCCGGCTCCTTTTTGCTGGGCGCCTACCAGTACCTGCTCGACTATCACCTGCGGTGGTACCTGGAGCATCCCACGCGCCAGCCGCGCCAGGAGATCTACCAGGGGCCGGGGGGGCAGTGGCTGCTGACCACGGAGCAGAAAAAGCGCGTGCTGCTGAACAACATCCACGGCGTGGATATCGACCCCCAGGCGGTGGAGGTGACCAAGCTCTCGCTGCTGCTCAAGGTGCTGGAGGGGGAGAGCCAACAGACGCTGACGCAACAGATGGAGCTATGGCGCGAGCGGGCGCTGCCGGACCTCTCCAGGAACATCCAGTGCGGCAACAGCCTGATCGGGCCGGATTTCTACGAGGGGCAGCAGATGGGCCTGCTGAATGACGAGGAGATCACCCGCATCAATTGCCTCGATTGGCGTTCCGCCTTTCCCACGATCATGGCCGCTGGCGGGTTCGACGTGGTGATCGGGAACCCACCGTATGTGCGCCAGGAGACGCTGGGCGAGCAAAAGGGCTACTTCCAGGGGCGCTATCGCGTCTATCACGGCATCGCCGACTTGTACGCCTATTTCATCGAGCGCGGCATCACGCTCCTCAAGCCGGGCGGCCTGTTCTCCTACATCGTCTCCAACAAGTGGCTGCGCGCGAACTATGGCGAGCCGCTGCGCCGCTGGCTGAAGGAACAGCATATCGAGGAGGTGGTGGACTTTGGCGACCTGCCGGTGTTCGAGCAGGCCACCACCTACCCGCTGATCCTGCGCGTGCGCGGCGGCGCGGCGTCGACGGCTACCTTCCCGGCGGTGAGGATGGACACGCTCCAGTTCGCCAGCCTGACGGCCCACGTGCGCGCCCACAGCTACACGGTGGACCGCGCCGCGCTAGAGAACGGAGGCTGGGCGCTGGTGGACAGCCGTACCGCCGCGCTGCTGGCCAA
>CAYQDH010000394.1:0-5509 GCA_964416075.1 uncultured Anaerolineales bacterium
CAAAGAGAAGAGCAGGTTGCCTGGCTAGAATGGCTTCTGGGCGATGACGACCATCCTGCGTGATCTGGCCGACAGAGGCTGGTCATCTTCCCCCAGCAGTTTGTGGGCCACCAGGCCGGCCTGGTTCAGCAGATCGCGCATCTCGGTAGCACTATAGAGCCGGATCGAGAAAGGCTTGTCCTTGCGGAGGCCATCACGAATGACGATGCGGCGGTTGTGGAAACGACCCGTGAGCGGGTCGAAGGAGAACCGGTTGATGAGTAGGCCGCCATCCTTCTCGATCACATCCGCGGGAGGTAGATCTTTGAGGACGGTGTCCCGGTTGGGCACATCGAGCATCAGCCAGCCCCCCGGCACCAGGGCGCGGGCCATATTGCGCACGACCTGCTCATTCTCGCTGTCCTCAAAGTAGCCAAAACTGGTGAAGAGTAGTACCACTCGGTCGAACTGCTCCACAAAGCTCACCTGGCGCATATCTCCCTGGCGAAAATCAATCTGCACCCCCAACTCGGCGGCCTTTTGGCGGGCCAGCGCCAGAAAGCCGGGCGTATAGTCCACACCGGTCACCGTGTGACCCAGTGCGGCCAGGCGAAGGGCATGCCGCCCGAACCCGCAGGCCAGGTCCAGGATCCTCATCGGACGGTCGATCTCGAGCAGCTTTGACACCCAGGATACCTCGGCCTCAGAGCGGGCGTCGGTCAGCTCGTCCCCGTAGGCAAAGAGATAGTCTTCGACCTCAAAGACTTGCTCAAGGCTGAAGAGCGGGTCGGATACGGCTTGCTCGCTCATCATTCGTTTCACCTGATGTCCCCTTCTCCCTGTCTCACGCGCCAGAGCAGATCGTATCTACCATCGCGAGGATCGAGTCGAACCCCTCAGGCTCGGACAGCACCCGGTAGATCCTTCTTGCCTCAGCGCGCCCCTTGCACAGCCATACACCGTTGGCCCTGGTAAGGTTCTTGCCCTTGCACTCCTTCGGGCATTTGTTACACCTGAAATCCTCGATGGCCTGGCGGATGGATGGGGCATAACTGCTCCTTCTGCGGATGATCGCCTCTGCCGTGGCCACGGGCAGCGTGAACTCGATAAAGACCACTTCCGACGCGAGCGTAAAGATGGCGGTCGGCCTCTGGCCCTTCTCGGCAAAGCTCACACTCCAGGAGGGCGAGTACCCATAGTGCATAAAGCCCGAGCAGAGCCATCCGGCTCGCTTCGTCATCGCCGCCACCAGTTGCGACCACTGATCTGCGTAGCAGCCTACGGTCCTCACGATATCAGGTCTCAGCGGATCTAGCGTGCCGCGCGCAATGGGCGAGTGCCCGGCTGCCGACTTGTAGTCGCCCTTGAGAAAGACGCACACCGCGTCAGAGATGCGGTCCTCCACACCAGTGTACGCTTCGTTGGCCAGATCGGCCAAGCGCTTTAGCGCCGGCACCAGATGAGGACTGCGCTCGCTGGTCATCAGTAGATCAGTCGCCCTGCTCGGGGTGCTGCTCGGGCTCTGATCACGGAGATACACCGTTACCAGGCCGAGGCGGCGCCATATCTCCAGGATCTCGGAGAGCATCCCGTTCTTGTAGATCTTGAGCAGGGCCGCCTTGTTGATCAGGAGCTGATCCTTATCCTCGGCCTGCGTGAGCGTGCCCACGGTGAAGCAGGCAAAAAGCAGCTTGCCCGTGTTCACCAGCAGAGCGTAGCTGGCCTCATCGTTCCCCTTGTCAAAGGAGGCCACATCGGCATACATGGCCTTCAGCAGGGCCTGGTAATGTGCCAGACCCTCCCCGAAGGTTCGTTGGTCGTCTTCCAGCCCCAGTCCAGAGAGGTCGCTTAGCATGTCGCAGACATTGTCATGGCGGGCAAGATGGCAGCGAGCATTTGAGGCGCCTTACATTTCCACTATGCGCCAGAACTCTAGGACTTGTCAAGCAGGGCTGGCGGCAGGCAGGGCTTTGGCAAAGTCGCTGCGCCTGTGAGATTAGATGCAAACAACAGGGTTTGGCTATAGTGCGCGGGGATCCTTCCCTTCGGTCAGGATGACAGGATGGCGACAATGCCAAAGCCCTGGGCGGCAGGATAGGTCGGGCGGCTGACCTATGGGTAACGGTGTGTTTGGTGCTTCAGGAGGTCATCGCGAGGTTAAGTGGTCATGTGTAGGGGATGGGCGATGGGCCCTGGAGAACCATGGCCCATCGCTCGCTCACTAGGCTCGACGGAAGAACCGGGTCCTCAACAAGGGCTCTGCATCGCGCGGATCGACCGACTGGATGGGCTGCGCGCCCGAGAACTGGTATTGTTGGCCGGTCGCCGGACCGCGCACGAGGATGGGCGAGCGCTCCACGTAACGTAGGCGTACGTACGCATGCACAGATTCCGCCTGCGCGCCCGTCGTGCGCGGAGTTACTGCGCCCGCAGTTGCTGCGCCCGCATGGATGGGCAGGCCCGTGTTCGGCGCCGGCCCGCTACCCGGTGCGGGGCGCGTCGCGGCCGGGTTCGTCGTTGTCGACGGCGTACTGAGGCGCGCCGCTCTTTTCTGTCCGCAACACCCCATCGTCCACACCTCCTTCTTCTGGTTGGGCCATCGGCTGGATGATCACAGATTCCTGGCCGAGGCGCTCCAGCAGGCAAGCGCCCCCGGAAACGGCCAGCCATGTCAGCACGATGTCCAACGGCTTGGCAGAAACGTAGAAAGCCATGGGCGCCGCAATCCAGACACTCAGGCAATAGACACAATCCATCAGCTTGCCCAAGAAGCGATCGCCCAGATGGTCTCGGATGCGCACGATGAAATCGCCGGGACCATCCTCCTTGGCCAGCAAATGACTCAGTCGCCAAGTGGCGAGGACGGCCAGCACGAGTTTGGGCCAGAAACCTAGATCGCCGATCATTCGCTTGGACCTCACCTATGCAGCCAAGATGACGTGCGTCCAGGGCCTGGTGCGAAATGCCCAGGCCCTGGACGTTCGCTCGCCGCAGTTAGCGCCTACCGTCGTTGCTTCGTTGCGCTGCAACGACCTGGCGCCTACCGTCGTTGCTTCGTTGCGCTGCAACGACCTGGCGCCTACCGTCGCTGCTTCGTTGCGCTGCAACGACCTGGCGCCTACCGTCGCAGGTCGTTGCAGATGCAGAACGGGAAAAAGTCATCGATCTGATGGCGACCCGCTCCGAGGCTGGGGCAGATGCTGGTGTCTCGAACCCGCAACCAGATGATGTACCCGCAGCACTCGCCCGGCACCTCGTTCCCATTGGGATCCAGATGGGTGCGATCCAGCGTCAAAGCCGGTTCGGCGGGATTGCACACGGCGTCCAGCCTTCTCAGGTCCAGGATGGCCAGGATACCCGGCGTCAACGGGGGGATCGCGCCCGGGGGCGGACTGGCATTGGCGCATCGCACGCCCGGATCGCCCACGCGGGAGGTGCCCACGAACGGCGGCCCCCATGGCGGCGCGGGCGGCGACCCTGCCGCTATGGGGCCAGGGATGGTGATGGGGAACCAGGGGCCACCATCCTTCTTGATCCAGAGCTGGTAGCCTTCATAGTTGTCGCTGGGCCGGGCCAAGTTGCCCTCTTCGATGTACTCGTCGTAGGCGATGCCGTGGAGCTGGGCCGGCCACGGCACGGCACAATTGCCACCGGGCGCCGCGAACTGGCTCAGGTTGATCGTGCCACACGGCGGTACAGGGAAGATCTGAAAGATCTTGCCATAGATCTCCTTGTTATCGAACCAGACCTGTTGCAGATCGTGCTTGATGCCGCCACCTGTGTCCTCCACCGTGAGCCGCAAGGTATATTTGCCGCTTTGGCAGTTGATCAGGGGCAGAGGGGTGGAGCCCCATAGTGCGGGGGCCGGGCATGGCGGTTCCGATGGCGCCAGGGGGAACGATTGGGGCACCTGCGTCGACCAGTACGCGTCCTGTAGCCAGTTGGAGACGGGAGCGCAAACGCCGGGCGGCCAGTGCCACTCGCGCCACCTGCTGGTCAATGCATCCTCAAAGATGCGGTTCAGGCCGGCGTCGATCTGCAGCGGCGTGTTGTAGTCGACTTGCCAGAATTGCACGAACCCTGGCAACAGGGGATTCACCACGAACCCCGGGTGATAGCTCAGCGTGTAGCGCTTGATCTCGCTGCCCACACAGCCGCCCACGGAGGCTGAGCCAAAGACCCGCAGTGCGGTGCCAAAGGAACGAACCGTGGACGCGCTATCCACCAACTGAGCGGTGGGATCGAACAGCCCGGGCGGGTCCGCAGCCTCGATACCCTCAACACCCCTGATCCACACCAGGTTGCGTTGCAGCTCGAACTGGATCGTGCAGCACTGGGGCGCCCCACCTTGAGTGGAAAAGACGCACACGCGAATCTCTACCAGGCCGGGAGCCACGAACGGAAACGTGGCCAAGTAGCCCAGAGTGCCATTGACTACACCACAGGCCCCTTGGGCCGCTCCGCCCGGATAGTGCACGCCGTTGTTCTGCCAGGGGCCTATCCCGCTTTGGCGCCACTCGATGGTATAGTGGCTGCAAAAGGCGCCGGTCGCCGTGCCCCTGATCTCCACCCCGCGGAGGATGTTGGCCACGGGTATCTCCACCTCCTCGACACAATCGTGCGGGTCGGTGATCTCGCAAGTCAGGGGGCGAAAGCACTCGCGGAGACAACGGCGATAGAACACCAGGCAGCGCAACAGGTCGACGAAATTGCGCGCTCGAGCCAGGCAGCAACCGAAGCGGATCGCGCACAGGCACCAGCAGCGGCAAAACCAGAAGAAGGGCTCCTGGCTGTGCTTCTCGAACGCCGCTTTACCCAGCAGGGCCGGGGCCGTCGCGGCGGTCAGCAACCGCTCAAAGATGGCTGCGGCTTCCGCTTGCCCTTCGAAGCAATCGATCTTGTCGCCCATGACCTCATCGGGTATGCCGCCAGGGAACTCGACGGTGGCCAATTGGTCGGTCAGGTAGGGCTTGTACGCATTAGCCAGGGCCTGCACCAGGGTCTGGAAATCCTGCTGCTCGTCGGCAGTCGGCGGGTTGCTCACGGGCGTGTCTAGCACCTGGCGCACACAGCGCCAGTACCTGTGGAGGTAATAGACGAACGACCGAAATGTGTGCGGACGGCGGCACACCAGCCACCCGAAGATGATGCAGCAGCGAATGTGCAGGAAGCACCAGCGCCATCGCTCGATCGGCCCCAGCAGCTCCCGAGCCTCCACCGGGAGCAACCGCATCACCACATCCTCCCTCACGAACACCTCGGACATCCTCTCGGCTAGCTTGATCTCGTCGTCACAAGTGAGAGGTTGTCCTTCGGCCTCGTCCTTGAGCTTCTCAGGTGAGCGAGCTCGCTTGACGTCTTCGTCAAGGATAGGCCGGTACGCCTCGAGCAATGCCTTCAAGACGAACTGAAAATCGTCGTCGTGAATCTCATCGTGTTCGATAGGCCTTGTTTCATCAGGCACGGGATGATACTCCTTTCGTTCGCAGAACCGACTGGATTCCCCAAGGCGAGTCGTCTTGGCCTGTAT
>CAYQDH010000395.1:0-5493 GCA_964416075.1 uncultured Anaerolineales bacterium
TTCACCGACCTGTTTGATCAGCTGATTACTTCGCCCTCTGCTCATACAGTTCCTCCACTCTCTTGAACTCTGGCGCTCGGGTTCAGCCGCAAGCGCGCTCCCCGAGCGAGGCGGTTGGCTAAGAGCGCTTGTTGGCCACGTACTTGGCCATTTGTCAATTTCCGCCCCAAAGATAGTGATCTCTGCGAACGCGACGACGCGCGGTTAGCCACCGCGAATCGGTCCACTCTCAAGCCATGACCAGGCGGAAGGGCCGCACGTTCGAGCGGTAGTACCCGGCCTTCTGGCCCGCCGGACCCCAGCTGCCGGAGAATTGCAGCCAGCCCCTTGTGCCGTCCGCGTCCATCCACTTGAGTGGGACGCGCGGGCAGTAGGGGTTGAAGGCCTGGCCCTCCCAGTCCTCTTCGAAATGAACCAGGGCGAAGGGGCCCCATGGCTCGGGAGATTCGAGCACGATCAGGTCGGTGCCGTCATCGGGGGAAAAGTCCTTGTGCAGCCGCCAGGTCAGGAGCAGGTAGCGGCCTATCCCGGCCAGGTAGACCATCTCAGGAAGGCCCAGCCAGCGATGGAGGCTGAGGACGGGGATGGCCTGGTCCAGGTCATGGCTCCAGGCCGGCTCGCCGGACGGGGCAAAGGCGCACACCCATTCCCACGCCTCGCGCCGCACGATCTCATCCGCGGGGGCGCGGCCCAGCCGCAGGTTGGAACCGTTATCCCACTGGTCGGAGGACACGGCGTAGACATAGTCATCGCGGGCGTTGGCGTTGTTGCGGCCATAGTTGATGAACGCCGGGCCGCCGAACTTGAAGCCGGGGAACAGGGGCGCCGCGATGTTCCCCAGGGCGGGGATCCAAAAGTTAGTCTTTTCGGTGCAATAGACGATCTGGGCATCGCTGCCGTGCTGCGAGAGCAAGCTAGAGGGCGGCTTCTGGGCGCCCAGCATATTCTGGAAGGCCAGATACAGGACGCCATCGACGCAGATCATGCCGCTGGGCTTGGGGCCGTTGCCCCCCCAACCTTTGTAATCGTTCATAGGGTTGACCTTGGTGATCTTGTAATCGGTGGGGCCGCCGCTGAACTTTTCCACATCCAGCCCATCGCGCGTCTCGCCCCACAAGGGGTCCCCGGCCGAGGCGTAGATCTCACCGTCATCGGCCCAGGTCATGGGATAGGTATCGCCCTTGATGTCGGGCTCGGGGTAGGGGATACGCTCGCCCAGCCATTCCCACCCCACAATGACGGTGCTTCTGGGAATCCGCATCATTTTTGTCATCTCCTTCCATCTGTCCAGTAACGTGGAGCAGCCACGGCCATTGCTGTCGAACGCATCTGACACCCCTCGCCGGGCCAGATACTGCCAGCGCGTCAACGCCAAGTGTTAGGCGGCGTGTTCCTTTCCGGCGCAACAAAGGCGCACGAAGCCGGGGATATCGAGCCGATCCGCACGTTGCGCCAATTCCGATTATACACGATCCATCTCTCATCCGCCCATGGGAGCCTAGCGCAGGGTTCCGCCGGTTCCCTTGGCGAAGACAGCGTAGTACAATGCGACCATGGCTGCAGGCATGAGCCGCGCGACCGTCTGATCGGGAGGTGAGAGGCATGAGAATGCAGAGCTGGCGTACGCTCGAGGCAGGCGCCGTGCTGCTCTTCGCTTTGCAGGCAATCCGCGTCATCTTTGCCATGCTCTTTGCGGCGATCTATGATGCCATGTTCGATATGCAGGGCATGCGGATGCTGCTGGCCGGCCTGGGGCTGCTCCTGGTCATGTTGAGCATGCCGGCGCTGGCCCCGGCACGGACCGACACGGCGCCCAAAGGCCTGCTCGTGACCGCGGTATTGGCTGCCCTCGTGCGCACCCTTTTGTCGGTAGATATCCCCCTGGTGCGCATGGCCGCGGCCGCCCTCACCCTGGGGCTGGCGGGCGCCTATGTGACATCCCTGCTCAGCACGAGCGCGTCGGCGCTGGCGCCGGCGCTGAGCCTGGCATTGGTGGTTGACCAGCTACTGCGCGCCCTGGGCCACACGTATGACCCCAGCCTGCGTCCGGGGTGGGGCGCGGTGGAGCTGGTCATCGCACTGGGGGTCATCCTGCTGGCGGAGCGCCGCCTGCGGCGGGGCCAAGCCGGAGGCTCGGCCTACTGGGGGGAACTGGAAGGCAGCCCGCCTGCGGAGAGCGACAGGGCGGGGTGGGCGGCGGGCCTGGCGCTGGGCGCGGCGCTGTTCGTGTTCAGCTCGCTCCTGGCGCTGCCCAATGCGGCGGCGCGCTGGACCGGCGCCAGTTACGCGTTCATGGCGAGCGCGCTGCTGGCCACGGCCATGTTGCCCCTGTCGCCCTGGGCGGCGCGCATCAACGCCTGGGCGCGACTCGAGGCTCGGCCCGCCCGCCTGATCACCGCGCTGCTGCTGCTCGCTGGCCTCGTGGCCGCCTACCACCTGCAGGGCATCCCGGCAGCGCTGGGCATGGTCATCGCCGCGGTCGCGCTCTGGCTGCTCCTTCCGGCGAGCCTGGCCCCCCGCGCCGAGGTCCGCGGCGCGCGGCTGGGCGTCGCCCTGGGCTACCTGGCGCTCGTCTTGCTCAGCGTCTTGCACGCGCTGTCCTTCACCTACGCCTACACCGTGGACCTGTTCAGGGGGCTGGGCCTGCCCGCCATACTCTTGGGCGCGGCCATCGCCGTGGCTCCCGCGTTGTGCGGGTCGATCGGGACCCTCCGGCCCTCCGCAGCGCCTCGTGGGCGAGTGTGGCCGAGCCTGGCAGCGGGGGCTGCCATTTGGCTACTGGCCACCGCGTGGGCGGTGGGGCCGCGCACAGCGCTCGCGCCCGCTGCGGATACGCTGCGCATCGCCACGTACAACATCCACTATGGCTTTAACACCCAGTGGAACCTATCCCTAGAGGGGCAGGCGCAGGCCATCGCCCGCAGCGGGGCCGATGTCGTGTTGATGCAAGAAGTGGACACGGGACGCCTCACCAGCTACGGGATCGATAACGCCCTGTGGTTGGCGCGGCGCCTGGGGATGGAGGCCGTGTACCTGCCCACCGTGGAAAAGACCACGGGCATCGCCCTGCTCACTCGCCTCCGGCTCGTGGAGAGCGGCGGCCAGTTGCTGCCCAGCGAGGAGGAGCCCACCGGCATCGTGCGCGGGACGGTGCTGCTGGGCGGGGAGCCTCTGCCGGTCCACGGCGTCTGGCTAGGACTGAGCGAAGCGGAGCGGGCGCGCCAACTGGCCGCGGCGCTGGATTTCATCGGCAGCGGACGCGCGGTATTGGGCGGCGACATGAACGCCGAGCCCGATTCAGCGGTGTACGACGGCATGCTCCAGGCCGGGTTCGAGGATCCTTTTGTCGCGAGCGGCTTCCCGCCGCTCTTCACCGATCCGGCCGAGAACCCGCACAAGCGTATCGACTATGTGTGGATCCGCGGCCTGACGGCAACCGATGCGCAGGTGTCAGACTCGCTGGCCTCCGACCACCGGCTGGTGGTGATCGGCGTCGAGTAGGCCACAAGTATATCATGCGGGCTCGCCCGTCGATGGGGCCACCCACTGCGCCTCCACGCTGTGCATGCTCCGCTGTTCCGAAAGGACGAGGAGCCTATCGCCGGGCAAGAGCACAGTCCCGCCGCTGGGCACCAGGAACTCGTTATTTCGGGCGATCAGGACGACGAGGAAATCGTCGGGCAGCCGCAGCTCCACGATGGACCGGCCAGCGGCGGGCGAATCCTGCGCGATGGTCATCTCCTTGATCTCGCTGGTGAGCCCGTCGACGCGATTGTACTCCAGGGGAAAGGCGCGTTGGGGCTCCAGGGGAACATCCACGTGTAGCAACCTGGCTGCCAGCGGCACCGAGGTGCCCTGCAAGAGCACCGAAGTGAGCACCACGAAAAAGACCACGTTGAAGACGAAATCGGCCTGCGGGATGCCGGCCAGGTAAGGAAAAGTGGCCAGCACAATGGGCGCTGCGCCCCGCAAACCTACCCACGAAACAAAAAGCTTTTCGCGCAAACTCAGGGCGCGTGTGGGGAAAAGGCAAAGGAAAATGCTGACAGGCCGGGCGATGCACATCAGGCACAGCGCAATGAGCAGGCTCGTACCGGCGATGGGCGCCAAATGCGAGGGGAAAACCAGCAGGCCCAGGGTGAGGAACATGGCGATCTGCATCAGCCAGCCCAGGCCGTCGTGAAAGCGCACCAGGCTGCGCCTGTGTACGAAATCGAGATTGCCCGCCACCATCCCGGCCAGATAAGCAGCCAGGAACCCATTGCCCCCCAGAGATGTGGCCAGGCCATAGGTGAGCAGGGCCATGGCCAACGTAAGGACCGGGTAGAGCCCCTCATAGCCCAGCTTGAGGCGATTCGCCAGCCAGGCGATGGCCCTGCCCAGGACATAACCCAGGGCCACGCCTATGGACATCTGCATGAGGAACAGCAGGATCATGCTCCACGGGGACGTGTCGGGCTGGGTGAGCCACTGCAGAACGCCTATGGTCAGCAGGACGGCCATGGGGTCGTTGCTGCCCGATTCAAGCTCCAGCAGGGGTTTCAGCCGGCCTCTGAGGCTGAGACTCTTGGAGCGCAGGATGGAAAAGACCGCCGCCGCATCGGTGGAGGAGATGATCGCTCCCACCAGCATCCCCTCTGCGAAAGAGACGCCTAGCAGCAGGTGCACGAACAGGCCCACGATCAGCGCGGTGACGAGCACGCCCAGGGTGGAGAGGGTCAGAGAATACTTGAGGACCGGCCGTACGGTGGGCCAATGGGTGCTCAGCCCGCCAGAGAAGAGGATCAGGGCCAAGGCTATCACGCCCACAAACTGAGCGATGGCCGGGTCATCGAAATAGATCCCCCCGATGCCCTCAGATCCTGCCAGCATGCCCAAGAGCAAAAAGAGCAACAACGCGGGAACGCCAAAGCGATCCGAAACCTTGCTGGCCAAGATACTCAGCAAGAGCAAGACGCCCAAGCCGACCAGGATGTATTCTGTTGTCACTGACACACCGGCATCGTCCTCGATGGGGTTGATCTGGCAGAGTGCCATGATTGTTCCCGCCGCGCGGATCACACGATCCGTTGCGACGCCGAACAGCGCCATTGTACTGGCGGTTCCATCTCCGGGTCAAACCTTACGACCGTGAGCACGCCAGTATACGGGAGGGAGATGCGCCAAGTCATCGTGCGGGGGGCAGGGCTGGTGGTCGATCTCATCTTGCGGTCTTGGCCAACCTCTCGCGGGTGATGCGGTGGGGCACGCGCGGCGAATAGGCCGCGCGCCCCGCCTTGGGCGCGGGATGATCCAGGCGCACGCGCAGCATCTCGCGCTGCAGCCGCTGCACGACCGCGGCGTTCCCGGGCACACCGGCCACGTCGGCCAGGCAATAGGGGTCCGCTGTCTTGTCGAAGAGCAACTCCTCGCCCGTCTCGTTCAGCCAGACATACTTATACCGGCCGTCGTCGACCATGCGCCAGGGCTTGAAGAACTGGCCCCCGTTCTCGC
>CAYQDH010000396.1:0-5487 GCA_964416075.1 uncultured Anaerolineales bacterium
GGCGGCGCTGCTTCTCTTTCTCGCGTCGCTGTTGATTCTGGGGCCGATGGACTACAGAGCCCCGATGCCCATCCATGAGTGAAAGGGTTTACCGGTGAAGCGACCTATTCGTCCGACATCACGGCTCGGTTGGTGGGCCTTTTCGCTCGGCGTGGCCTCGCTGGCCTGGACCCTGGCCATGCCTTGGCTGTATAATCTCTTCGGCATGCTCCTTGCCGCGGCGACGCGCCAACCGCTGCTCATTCCCATGGCCTATGCGCTGGCGAT
This sequence comes from uncultured Anaerolineales bacterium, assembly GCA_964416075.1. GTDB lineage: Bacteria > Chloroflexota > Anaerolineae > UBA1429 > UBA1429 > CAYQDH01. The sequence continues at coordinate 268 of CAYQDH010000396.1, forward strand.
CATCGACCTGGTCCTCGCGCTGGCTGCGCTCGTGGTTGGGCTCGTCGCCCTGCGCAAGGGCGAGCGCTCTTGGATGTCGCTTCTGGCCTTCGTTCCGGTCGGTGGTCGTCTGGTGGTCGCGCTTTTCAGTCTCCTGGAGAGTAGCTCCCTATCCTTCCTGCCTGGGCGCCGGGCTGGGCTTGATCTCTTGGCGGTCGCAGAGGTTCCGCCAATGTGGGGGTGACGGCATGAAACGAGCGATTCGTCCTGCTTCAGCGCTTGGCTGGTGGACCTTCTGGCTGGGCATTCTCGCGGTCTTCTGGGGCGTCCTGCTTCCATCTCTCATCGGCCTGTTGGCGCGCTTGCTGGCCGGCTCGGTCCGTATACCCTTTGGCTTTAACGGCGTGCTGCTGGCGCTCATCCTGGCCATCGCGGCCATCGTCGTGGGGATCGTCGCCTTGCGCAGGGGCGAGCGCTCCTGGATGACCCTCACGGGCTTTATAGGGGCGATCCTCGTGGGTGGCTTCTGGATTCTCTTTGCGCTAGGCGAGATGCTCTGGCCTCACTAGAGCGTGGGGCAAACCATGAGGTTCGCCCTACATTTTGCAGGGAGGCAACGTGTTGGGTGAGGTGCTCTGGCCTCACTAGAACGCAGGGCAACCCACGAGGTTTGCCCTATATTTCGCAAGGGGGCAACCATGATACTGGGACAAGGACAATGGCGTTACGAGCGCGTCGACGGCTGGGCCAAGATTCCCCCCTATTTCCAGCTCACCGGCTTGGGCCCGTCGGGTGGCGTGGTCGATGTGGCCTGCGATGCGAAGGACCGGGTCTACGTGCTCTGTCGCGGAAACCACCCAGTGATCGTGCTAGAGCCCGATGGTGCCTTTCTCACCTGTTGGGGCGAGGGGCACTTTCGCTGGCCCCACGGCATCCACATCGATGGCCAGGGGCGCGTCTGGGTGGTGGACGCGCAGAAACACACCGTGGAGGCCTTTACGCCCGGCGGCGAGCTTCTGATGACCCTGGGCACGCCCAACTGGGCCGGCATCACCATGCGCGGTGAGCCGTTCAACCTGCCCACCGGCGTCACGGTGGCCCCCGACGGCAGCCTGTTCGTCTCCGACGGTTACGGCAACCGCCGCGTGCATCACTACTCCGCCGAGGGCGTGCTGCTGCATTCCTGGGGCGAGGACGGCGCCGGGCCGGGGCAGTTCGCGCTGCCCCACTTTGTGGACGTGGATCGCCACGGCACTGTTTATGTCTGCGACCGCGAGAACGGCCGCGTGCAGCTCTTTGACGCTACGGGCGCCTACCTGCGCCAGTGGGCCGGCCTGAACCGTCCCGCGGATATCCACATCGACCGCGCCGCGGATCTCGTCTACCTGGGCGAGCTCGGCGGCGCCGGAGCGCCGCGCATCAGCCTGCGCGATCTGGGCGGGCGCATCCTCTCGGCGTGGCAGGGCCTCGAGCGCGAGGGCCAAGGCGTGTTGGCCGGGCCACATGGCATCGGCGTCGATTCGCGCGGCAGCATCTACGAGGGCGCCATCAACGAGCAGCCGTGCGTCCAGAAATACGCCCGCGTGTCGTGATCGCCGCACGGGCGCCAGATTTGACGCTGTGAGTTTTCGATCTATGCTACGAGGGAGCGAGTTAGTTCTAGAAAGAGCAGGAGCCTGAGTCATGTCATCTTCTGCAGTGGCTACGCTGATCAAAATGGTCGAGTCTTTGCCCGAGCCGGCGCAGGAGCAGGTGGTGGAGCATCTGCGCGAATACCTTGCCGATATGCAAGATGAGCTAAAGTGGGACAATCTGTTCAAGACCACGCAAAATGGCCTGGTCTCGGCGGCACGTAGGGCCAAGAGGCAGATTGCGGAAGGACGAGCCGAACCTCTGGATCATGGACGGCTATGAGGTCCGCTACTCTCCCCTCCTTCTGGGCTGCCTATGAAGCGCTGGATGAGGAAATCAAGCAGCGAGCCCGAAAAGCGTTTCGTCTGTGGGAACAGAATCCCTTCCATCCATCTTTGCACTTCAAATGCGTCAATAGCGAAAGTATCTGGGCTGTACGCATAACCCTGGGTTTCCGCGCGTTGGGTGTCCTTGAAGGTGACACGGTCACGTGGTTCTGGATCGGGAACCATGATGAATATGCGAGGCTCCTCTCCTGATGCGGCGCCAAGACGACGCCATCGATCTCCATAGCGGAGAGCAACGACCTTGTCGCCCCACGACGCCACTCGGCCGGTGGGCCTTTGGGCTGACGCTGGCCGCGGTGGCCTGGAGTCTCCTCTGGCTGTCTGACTTGCCCTTGCCTGGGCTGCTATTGCCGACCATTTCCCCGCGCATTTCGCCGGCTATCGCGAATGGCGTGCTGCTCGAGATCATCCTGGCGACATCGGCTGTGGTGGCGGGGATTATCGCCCTGCGAAGGGGCGAGCGCTCCTGGATCGCCCTCTCGGCCTTGGCCGTCGCAGTCATCGTAGGCGGTCTCTGGATCCTTATCGCTCTGGCACACGCGCTTTTTCCCGATTGATCCCTTCCAGCTGTAGTTGCGGCCCCTCCCCGGGATCCCGCGCATCCTCTAGGCGCCGTCGCTTGCGCTCGCCACGATCCTGTCGTAAACTGCGCCCTGTCAAGTCCGCCTACCACACCCATAAGAGGTCTGTCTACCATGAGCCCATCGCCCGAATCCGTTGGTTTCTCCACCGAGCGGCTGCGCCGCATCACCACCTACTTGCAGAGCAAAATAGATGGCGGCGATATGCCCGGCATGATCGCCACCATCGCCCGCCGCGGCCAGACCGCCTATTACCAGAAGTTCGGCCATATGGACCGCGAAGCGCAGACCCCCATGCGCGACGACGCCCTCTTTATCATCGCCTCCATGACCAAGCCCGTCACCAGCGTGGCCCTGATGACCCTCTACGAAGAGGGTCACTTTCACCTCAATACCCCGGTCCACGAGTTCATCCCCGCCTTTCGCGACAGCAAGGTCTTTGTCCGCGAGACGGATGGGGGGATGGAGCTGGAGGATCTACGGGAGCCGATCACCTTCCGCCACCTGTTCACCCACACCGCCGGGCTGTGCTACGGCGGGGAGCGGGACGCGGTGGACCGGCTCTATGCGGCGCGCAGCCAGCAGCTTAGAAACGCGGCGATGACGAACGAGAAGCTTGTGCAGGAGCTGGCCGGGCTGCCGCTGGCCTTCCAGCCGGGCACGCATTGGCGCTACAGCTTTGCCATCGACGTGCTGGGCCGCCTGGTGGAGGTGATCTCGGGCCAGCCGCTGGACGTGTTCATGCAAGAGCGCTTGTTCAAGCCTTTGGGGATGGTCGACACCGCCTTCTACGTCCCACCGGAAAAGGTCGATCGTGTGGCTACCGTCTACGGCCACACCGCGCCGGACCCGGAGCTGAAACGCATGGACCCGATCAAGCCGCGCTTCGAGCGGCCCTCCTGGATCTCCGGCGGCGGTGGGCTCGTCTCCACGGCGCACGACTATGGCCGTTTCGCCCAGATGCTGGTCAACGGGGGTACCCTCGATGGCAACAGGATCCTGGGGCCCCGCACCGTGGCGCTCTACAGCATGAATATGGCGCCCCAGGCGGCCCTGCCCTATGGCTTTCGCGCCGATGACTCCAACCATCGCGGCTATGGTTACAGCCTGGGCACGCGCGTGCTGATGGACGTGGCCGCGAACGGCATCGACGGCTCGGTGGGCGAGTTCGGTTGGGATGGCGCGCACAGCACCTACTTTTGGGTGGACCCCAAGGAAGCGCTCTATGGCCTGTTGATGATGCAGCACAATCCGAACCAACCGCTGGTTCACCAGCGCTTCAAGCAGTTGACGTACCAGGCTTTGGTGGGGTAGTAGCCAGAATCTGGGGTTGAGATGCGAGGCAGCCTGCTCAGATCGGCAGCCGCCGTACGCGGATGGCGCTGTCATCGACGGAAATGATAGCGTGGCCTAGTTGGCGCAGCCAAGCCACGGTGCGTCCCGAGAGGCCCATGTCGGCCAGGAATCTCACGATGCGGCCACCATGGGGGTTAGGATGACCTGTTCACGGGTTAGCCAGGCGGCGTACTCGAGCGCCTGCTGGATGTCCTCAGGCTCGAGATCAGGGTATTCCTGCATGATCTCTTCTACCGATTCGCCGTGAGCCACCAAGTTCACTACCAGAGACACCGGAATGCGCATGCCGCGGATGCAGGCTTGCCCAGCCATGATTTGGGGATCAAAGGTGATGCGATCCAAAGCGTGCATGGTTCCTCCAAGACACTCACTGTTACATCTACCGTCATTGTAGCCAATCAGCGTGTTGACCCCAATCTGGGTAATGCCTCCGCCGCACCCAGTTCACCCGCCTTCGGCGCTCCGACTAGCCCCCCATCTGCAGACCTGGCTGAGCGGCACCAGGGCAAGGCTCGACGCACAATTGACAAGTCCGTGCACTCGCGTTATAATATTCCACAGATTGAATGTTTAGATGATCGAAGGTTTGACATGGACGGTTACACCAAACAGGCGGACCTGATCAAAGCGTTGGCCCATCCGGTGCGGTTGCGCATCCTGGAGCTTTTGGCCGCGCAGGAGGCTTGCGTCTGCCACCTGACCACTATCCTGCGCCAGCGCCAACCCTATGTCTCGCAGCAGCTGATGTCGCTTCGAGAAGCGGGCCTGGTCCTGGACCGCAAAGAGGGCACCATCGTCTACTATCGCCTGGCCGATGAGCGAGTGCGCGAGCTCATCGCCACCACCAGGTCGATCCTGCAAGCCCAAGGGGTGGCGGTCGAGACGCCTGCCATCGCCGACAGCCCGCTCCCCGGGTGCCCCTGTCCCAAGTGTAGTGGCTCCGGGCCCTGTTCCTAGTCTTTTTTTGCGTTCCTTCCATTCAGTTTTGTGAATATGCGCGCTGGTACCGAACGACGTTCCATCATAGGGCTGGAAAAAAAAGATCTTGGCGCCCTTGGTGTCTTGGTGTTGAGTGTTTTATCCCAAAGGAGAAGTATGGAGATCAAAGTACTGGGCACGGGTTGCCCCAAATGTAAGCGGCTGGAGCAGTTGACCCACGAGGCCGTCACCGAGGCGGGCGTGCAGGCAACCATCACCCACGTCACCAACATCGACGACATCATGGCCTACCCCATCATGAGCACCCCGGGCTTGGTCATCAACGAGGTGCTCAAATCCTCCGGCCGCCTGCCCTCCCGGGTGAGAAAACTGCCCAGCGCCGCCGG
>CAYQDH010000397.1:0-5450 GCA_964416075.1 uncultured Anaerolineales bacterium
AGAAGCTGAACAAAGGACGAGTAGTCTTTCGTGAGCGCCTGAAGAGGCCGCCAATACACGCGCAGGCTGACCGCCATCCCGGGAGTCAGTAGGGGCGTATCCAACGTATAGCCCAGGAGCTCGATCTCGTCACCAAACCTTGCCCCATTGGCCACAATCGTCTCGGGCGGCTCCTGGATCGGCTCACGACGAACGAGCCACGCCCCATGAAAAGGAACCCAGGTGTAATCAGCCCTTTCAAACGCATAGAACCAATTCGTGACGATGGTTGGTCGCTCGCTGAGGGCCTCCGAGACGCGCCGCAGCCAGACCTGCTCATTGGGCAACGATCCCTCGGGATACACATATTGCACTCGTACGTCGGGCCTGAGCCCTTCGACCTGCTGCAAATACCAGAATGGCGTCACACGGTGCCAATTGGCGAGGATCAGGGCGTCAGGTGGAGCATCAGCCAGGATCTGCTCAGCATAGGTGCGCGCCGAAACATCCTGGTGGAGCAGGCGGAAACTGGCATAGTTCTGAACCCCATTCCACGATATAGCTATCAAAAGCCAGGCTGCCAGGATCTGTCGCCAGAGTCTGCCGATACGAACTTGGTCCAAGCCGAGAGCTACTACCAGGGCCATCGCTACGTACGACGGAATCAGGTATTCTACCGTCTGGGGCGCCCGGTAGGTTAGCGCAGCCAGCACATTGGCGGCGCTGATCCCCAGCAATAACAAGGCGAGGCGCCATCGTCGAATGGCCAGGGCGATGCCGGCCAGAGGGATGAACACGAGCAGGATAGGCCCAAACTGCAAGCGAATGATGTCGACCCAGATCCCCGCCCTGGTTAGCAGGACCGATAGATCGCGGAAGTAAAGCATATCACCCTGGAACCCCAAGGCCAGGACGTGGTTCACAAAATCGGTCCACGTACGGATGGGGGAAGAGTCAAACGGCGCCCCGGCCAGGCTGCGCAGAGGAAGATACAGCAGCACCACGAACGACGCGGCCAGGGCTGCCAGTGCGGGCAACCATCGACGTGGCGCCAGAATGAGCCGGGGCTCTGTAGCGAGGATATAAGCCAAGAAGGGGAGACCCAGCAGCACCAAGGAGGAGTGGTGCCCGATCCCCAGGCCAAAACATAGACCGAAGGCTGCCAGCTGGCGGGTCGAGCGAGTCACGCCCCAATACGCCAGCAGGTCCACACACAGTGCCGTGAACAGGGCCGTCATGCTGCGGATGTTGGCCGTCGTGCTCTGAGCCCAGAACGTGGTGCTCAGGCCCAGCATCCCCGCCGCAATGAGGGCCAGGGTGGGCGAGCCAGAGACCCGGCACACGGTACGCGCCATGACCACAAGCGTGAGAACGCCACACACAGCGCCGTACAGGTTGAGGCGGTAAGCCACGTCTCCTATGGGCACCTGTGCGAACAGCCATCCCAGCATCGTATAGAGAGGATAGCCTGGAGGATGAGCGATACCCAATACAGCGCTTGCGAGCTGGAACTCGCCGCTATCGGCTGGCAGCATCGTGGGAGATAGCGTTGCCACATATAGGGCCAGAAAACCAAGCAACACACCGACCTCTAGCCAGGACCTTTGTATAGGGCGGCGAAGATTGGTCACGGCCAAAACAATAGCAGTCGTCGGAAACAGGCCATAAAGAAGCCCGGTCGCCCCGGGCCAGGCTGCGCCCAGCCATAGAGCCCACAACGATCGGGTATCGAGATTCCATCGTCGCAGCAGCCACACCATTCCCTCACCAAACGCCAACCCAAGGATCCAGGTGGCCAACCAAGGAAAGGAACAGCAAGGAAAACCATACCACTCGACCAAGATGCGGCTCGTCGCCAAGCCAGCCCCCAGCCCCTGAAGGAGGGCCCGCATGGGCCATTTACCCGGCGCTGATAACGCTGAAACCATCTGCACCTAGGCCCCCTCAAATGCCACGTGGTACGCATCCCAGGTCTGGCGTGCTGTCTCCGCCCAGGAAAAGTGCTGCGCATGGTGCAACCCGGCCTGGGCGAGCCCATTGCGCCAGTCCATATCCTCAACCAGTCGAAGCATAGCCTCACAGAGAGCCGTTGTATCCTCCGGGTGCACCACGACACAGCCCAGCCCCCCCACCTCTTCCAGCGCACTACCCGCCCCTACAATGGCCGGCGTTCCACAGGAGATAGCCTCCAGAACAGGCAAGCCAAAGCCCTCATAGTAGGATGGGAAGACAAAGGCCGTTGCCCCGGCATATAGCGCTGGGCTGTCTTCTTCCTCAACCCAGCCGGTCAAGTGCACGGCATCTCCTAACCCCAGCTGGCTAATCAGCGGCCGGGGATCGCGAGCTAGCGTATCGGAAGGGTCCGGCAACCTCCCGGCGACCACCAGCGTGATGCCAGGCAATACCTTTCGCAGAGCGGCAAAGGCCCGTAGCAGGCCCGTTACATTCTTCCGGGGATCGAACCCGCCCAGGTAGAGCAGGTACGGACGCGTTATGTGGAGGCGCGCCAGAACGGGGTCCTGCTCTTCGGGGGCCAGAGGACGATAGAGGGGCGATGAAGCCAGGTACACCACACGGATGCGCTGCGCAGCGATGCCCAGGAGCGCCTCGATGTCGCGCGCTGAAGCATGGGAATCGGTGAGTATGCAATTCGTGCGCCGGGCCGCTTCGGATACCAGGCGCATATAGAGCTGTACCCATTGCGAGCCGCGATAGTCAGGCAGCAGAAGCGGTATGAGATCGTGGATGGTTACGATGGTGGGCACAGTGACACAACGAGGAGGAGCAAAGTAGGGCACGTGCGCCAGGTCAAAGGTGTTCTTACACGCCCGCGGAAATGACACCTGCTCGAACCACAGCTTGGACAGATTGGCTTGCCGCAGGTCAAAGGGCGTATCGAGCGGACACACGGTCCATGGTCCTCGCTCACGCTCTATGGGCAGTATCGTAGTGCGAGGGACAAACAGAGTGAACTGCGTCCCGGGAGCAGCATCCACCAATGCAGGCAAAAGGTGCTGGACGTATTGGCCACTGCCCGTAGCGCCCTTGCCCCAGAACATACCACTCATAGCAACGCGCATTGCGTTCGAAATCCCTTCCGGATAGGTTGGGCCTCTGCTACCATCCGCCGAGCGGTCCCAACTCGCCCAGGCCAATCGTAAGCTACTCCGATATAGCGCGCAGGTCAAACCGCTTGACACTTGTACCCCAGTATGCCTATAATGCTGCACGTGCGTCTGCTCTGCCCTACACAGCGCGGGCGAGAACAGGGGAGGAGTAATGGTCTGGAAGCCCACCAAAGTGCTGGGCGCCATCGTTGGCCTCATCATCTTGTTGACTATCGTTGGTGTCGATGTGTTCCTCATCGAGAACATGCTCAATCAAGGGCTCAGTTTAAACCTTTATTTTACCGCCCTATTATTTATTCTGAGCTTACCGATTGTAGTTATATGGCTTTACTGGTATATTGGTTTTCTCACGCTGCGTTACCATATGGACCGCAATGCCTTGACCATTTTCAGCGCTACGGGTCGGCAGGTCATTCCCCTACAAATAGTCCAGCGCATTGTGCCCGGCGATGAGCTTGCCGTGTCGCAGAATTTCAGAGGAATTGGCTGGCCCGGGTATCTCAAGGGAGCCATGCGCCTAAAAGGGCTGGGTATGGTCTGGGTACACAGCACCGAGCCCTTGGAACGGCAGCTCGTTGTGGTGACCGACACTGTGTCGTATGGCATATCCCCCATGCGGCGACAGGAATTCTTGGAAGATTTCGCGGCGCGCCGATCACTGGGGCCCATTCGCGAGCTCCGGCCGGAGCTGGAACCAGCGCGCCTGGTGACGTGGCCCATCTGGCACGATCGGTGGCTGTGGGCTATTTTGCTGGTTGCGATGCTAGCAAATGCCGCTCTGTTTGGCCTCATCTCTGGACGCTGGGGTAACCTGCCGGAGAGACTGCCTTTGCACTTTGATGCACAGGGTATCGTAGACCGGATAGATTCCAAGAGCGGCCTGCTCGTCGTCCCCACCATCGGGGCGCTCACATTGTTGACAAACACATTGCTCGGAATGTTGCTGCATCGCCAGGAACGGCTGGGATCCTTTTTGCTCGCTTTCTCAGCCTTGGGCATTCAGTGTATCCTGTGGATGGCCACACTGGGAATTCTGGCCCACGGATGATACGCATAGATTGGTTGCAGTTGGGGTCAGGCCTGGTGCTGAGCGCCGCAACAGGTTGGGCCAGCTATCGCCTGGGACGCCTGGCGCCGAGCGGAGTGGCCACCGTCACGCTCGTGGGCCTTGTCATCTTTGGTGTGGTGGGTTGGCACTGGGGGATTGCGTTCTTGCTCTATGGGCTCAGCGCTGCCCTTTGGTGGCGCTACAATGTGAGCCGCAACCCCAACCGGGTGCTCGGCATTAGCCGCAGACCAGGGTTATCTCTGGGTTGGAATGAGGTGTTGGCCTCTACAAGTTGGGCAGCTGTGCTGGCTCTGTTGTACTTGTTTTCGTCACAGACAAATGCTATTCTAGCGGCCTATGCGGGGGCTCTGGCAACGATGACCGGGGATAGCTGGGCGACCGATGTGGGCATGCTTGCGGCACGCGCCCCTCGGTTGATCACCAGCGGGCGGCGCGTCTCTGCGGGAACGCCCGGCGGCATCTCGGCTCTGGGTATGGTGGCCATCGTTGGCGCAGCCTGGATGGTTGGTTTCGTGATGTTGCTGTCGATCGTCATCAAGGCCGGGTTGGATCGTTCTCCCTGGGACCGTGCATGGCTATGGCTACCCTTCGCGGCGACGGTCGGGGGCCTAGTGGGGTGTTTTGTTGACAGCCTGCTGGGGGCTGCGGCCCAGGCCATGTTCTACTGTGAACACTGCCAACAAGAGTCGGAAGAGCGGGTTCATACCTGCGGGAAGGAGGCACAGCAACAACGGGGCTGGACGTGGCTAACCAACAACGTCGTCAATTGGTTAAGCTCCGTCGTTGGAGCAGCCGTGACCATGCAGGTCTTCTTGTGGGTTGCACAATTAAGCACAAGGTGGTAGAATCCGCGCAGTTGTGGAGCGCGGAAGGCATCGCTCGTCTCGTCACTTATACTCAAGGTCTGGGGAGGTTTTTCGCAATGGGTCATAAGGAAACCGTCTACGAAGGCATCCTGAAGGGCAATCAGAAGGCTGTGGAGCAGGCCGTCAAGTCCGCCCTCGCGGAGAACGTTCCCGCGGGTGAGATCCTGAACGAAGCCATGATCCCGGCCATGGCAGAGGTCGGGCGCTTGTTCGAGGCCAACGAGTACTATGTGCCCGAAATGCTGATTGCGGCTCGCGCGATGAAGACTGGCCTGGCGCTCCTACGCCCAGAACTGGTCAAGGCCGACATCAAGCCCAAGGGCAAGGTCGTTTTGGGTACCGTCAAGGGCGACCTGCACGATATCGGCAAGAACCTGGTGTCCATCATGATCGAGGGCGCTGGCTTTG
>CAYQDH010000398.1:0-5443 GCA_964416075.1 uncultured Anaerolineales bacterium
CAGTCGAGGAACGCGCGCCGGTGATTCTGCAGGTGAGCCAGGGAGCCATCCGTTACGCGGGTTTGGACTTTGCAACAGCCATGGTCAAGACGGCTGCCGCCGAGGCCAATGTTCCCGTTGTGCTGCATCTGGATCACGGCACCGACTTTGATCAGAACGTGCGCTGCCTGCGCGCTGGTTTCACGTCCTTGATGTTCGATGGCTCGAAAAAGCCCTATGAAGAGAATGTGGCCACAACAGCGCGAGTGGTCCAGATCGCTCACCTCTGCAACATCCCGGTGGAAGCCGAGTTAGGCCGCGTGCTCCAGTCAACGGACGCGGTTAGTGAAGCCGATGTCAAGGCAGCCATGACGGACCCGGCGCAGGCGCTCGACTTTGTGCAGCGTACGGGTTGCGACACACTGGCAATTGCCGTGGGTTCGGTCCATGCTATGCGCGAAGCCGAGGCAGAACTGGATATCGAGCGCATCAAGGCGGTCCAGGCCCAGGTGCACATCCCGCTCGTGCTGCACGGGTCTTCGGGCGTCAAAGAGGCGAGCGAGGTAGAGGCAATCCAGTATGGCATCTCCAAAGTCAATGTGGCGACCATGCTCAACCAGGCTTTCAGCAAGGCACTGCGAGAATCGATCGCCGCGCACCCTGAGGAATTCGATCCTCGCAAGCTCCTGTTGCCGTCACGCGAGGCGGTGAAGGAAGTGGTGCGACACAAGATGCGCCTCTTTGGCTCCAGTGGCACCGTTACATCCAGCGGCATGGTCGACGCCAAGACTGTGCATCGTGGTGTTAACATCGGTGGCGCCGAAGCATAGCACTCTGATCCGTTAGCATACTGACCATCGGGCGTGGAGACAGTCTCCACGCCCGATGGTTTTACCGGGAGCGGCGATCCACCATCGCCAGCGACACTAGCCTATCCTCTGCAGGGCCACCCACAGTCGATGCCAGCCTGGAGCTGGCATATAACGAAACTGTCATGTTCTGGCGGATCGATTTTCATCTTTTCTACAGCATGGCCCTCTATAATGCGAACTGAGCAAGAAGAGCATCAGCACAGACATCGTAGAAACATCACGCCAACATCACAGCCGAACAACACAGTAAACATCATCGTCACGTCGAAGCACACATCGTAGATCGCACTGCTCTACAAGAAGAAGGACGCATGAAAGCTCTTCGCGCAGTCATCCTTATGGCCATCTACTTGGGAGTGGTCCTCTTCTTGCTCATCACTCTCTCTCGTATCTCTACGATCACCGGTCTGTGAGCTAGCCCTAGTTTGCCCTCCTCCAATGCACAAGGCGCCCCATGGGGCGCCTTGTGCATCTCCGTCAGCGGAGCGCTGGCGGATAATTGCCCTCCCGGCGCCAGATGTCCAACATCAAATCGTAGCGTTGCAGCGGCATCCCCGTATACACGCAGTTGCTGGTAGCAAAGATGTAGCCACTACCCGGCATACCATGCTGCAGAGCATAGCGCACCGAGGCGACAACCTCCTCATCGGTACCGGTCGTCAGCAGCCCGCAATTCACATTGCCGATTAAAGCGATACGATCGCCAATCAAGCGCTTCACCTCAGCGATGTCCACCCCCCCTTGGGGATCGAGTGAATGCAACGCATGAGGATTAGCCTCGGCCAGTTGATCCAGGATGGGCATAATATTGCCGTCGGTATGCTTGATCACGTAAAAGCCCAGCTCGCGCTGGCCAGCGATGAGGCGCTTCAGATAGGGCGTCACGACTTGGCGAAACGTGTTAGGGCTGAGGAATGGCCCATTGTTGAAGCAGTAATCGGCGCACAAAGCAAAGCCATCCAATCCACCGTGCTCGGCCAAGGCGAAGGCTTTAGCCAACATCTGGTCCACCATGCGATCGGCCTTGGCGTGAACCTCCTCAGGATGCTCGTATAGCCAGACGCTCCAATCTTCCATCGTCTCGCCGTTGGGGATGCTATACGTCGCGTCGCCATGCATCATCAGAAAGTAGCGGTCACCGCTGCGCGCGCGGATCAGGTCGATGAGCCGCTTGGTCTCATCGAGTGTGTTCGGGTTGGGGTGTAGAAAGATCGCGTCGTGCTCGTAGCGTTCCGCGGTCATCAAATAGATGTCGGCCATCTCGCTGCGATGCAGTTCGCGCTCGGCCTCCGACATCTGGTCCCACTGGGCATAGAAGCGATGCGAAGGATGAACCTTACCAAAGGCCTCCATGGTCAGATAGAAGACCAGCTCAAAGTGGGGGACACGGCCGCTGGTGAGACGGTGCTCCAGGGCGGCAATAAAGCGTTGCCGAGGTGTTAGGACTGGCTCGTCGATCACGCTTCTCCTTCGTGAGTGAGTGGTGGTGCATGGCGCCGCACCCATTCCGTGACCAGGTCCAGGCCACGCGCCGAAACGATGCTGCCATTGAGCACAATATCAGCATACCAGCGCGAGGGCTCTACATACTCTTGATGGCGGTGACGGACCGAATCCAGGTAAAAGGCCGCGATATCATCGAACGGCAACCCATGGGCCATGTTGCGACGCAAGCGCCGCACGATACGTTCATCGGCCTGCACATCGAGGAACACCTTGAGATCTAGACGAGAGCGGACGCTATCGTTGTACAACGTCATCAGGCCCTCTACGATGACTACCTGTGGCGCGTCCTCCTGTTGGAGCAGGACGTCTAGGTCGCGCACCAAAGCATCGAGGTCGAAAGAGTCGGGGTGGTTGTGATCCTCATAGGTCAAACCCGTAAAGGGGGCCACCATTTTGGGCTTGACGCGGCGAAAGTAGCGATCCATCGGGATGGTCACCACATTGAGCCCGGGCAGGGCGCCGGCTATGCGCGCGGCAAGCGTGCTCTTGCCACTGCCCGACCCACCTGCTACCCCAATGACCAAAGGCTTGGGCCGCTCGATTGTCATGCTTTAGCTCCCACACCATCCACTGAGAATCCCTCCCTATTGTTCGCTCAGAGCGAACTCGATCCACACCGGTTGTGACTTGCCCGGCTCCAGTATCGCCAGATGGGCCTCGTCCCTCAATCCTCGGCTGTACATGTTATGCGCATCGGTAGAACACGACTGGTTCTCTATGCAGAAGAACGGACGCCCGGCGGGTGTATAGACCACCGAGTGGGTAAAAAAGGCCGATGCCGACAGGGTCAGCTTGAGACCCAGGCTATCATAGTAGATCACTGCAGGCTTGTCCTCCGTCATGCCCCAGAAGACGTCATCCAGGCTGAGCTGCTCGAGCGACGTGGGCTTGCGGATATCTGCGGGACCCTCGGCCAAGTCGATGAGTCTGCCCGTAGGCAAGAGATCTTGCGCCTCCATCCGCTTCTGCGCCGGCACCAGGAGACGCACGCTATCGCGCGAGCCAAGGATTGGAAAATACGGATGGATGGCCAGCCCAAAGGGCAAGAGCTGCTCTGGATCGTCATTGCGTACCACGAAATCCAGCCGGATGGTGCCTGGCGTCAGGGTATAGGTCAGCTCCAGCGTGTTACGGATGGGGAAGAGGTCATAGAGCGCCGTCCCAGGCTCAAAGCTAATCCATGTCTTCACCGCAACGGCACCATCACTTACCTGTGGCGCATCGCACTGCCATGGCTGGTCGCGCACAAGGCCATGAATAAAGTTCGCGCCGTTGTTCGGCTGGAATCGGAAGGTGCGTCCGGCAAAGGAAAACTGGGCATCACGGACGCGGTTTGGCATGGGATAGAGGATCGGTGTACCCAATAGCGGCGCCTCAGCCTGCCCCGTCATGCCGACGAGATAGTCGGTGCCATCGACCGCCAAGCTAAAGAGATTGCTACCATACTGGGGCGCAAACTGGGCCATGGTCTCTCCCCCCTCTTTCATCCCCGGCCCGATGAGCCGCACAATCTGCCAGCCGGTCTTGGGGTCGCGGACTGTCTCTGACGTAAAGCGGGTCATGGTTTTCCTCCTGATTAGCAGATGACCTAGCATTGAGGTCCCTCAAAATAACGCTCACCACGCTCACTTTTTCAAGGTGAGGAAGGGTTCCGCAAGATGCCGGTAGGGATCGATGTGGCGGGCATCGTTTACCCAGCAGATAGAGCGGCGCTCCGGCGTGTAACGCAGACAACTCGTGGAGGCCCAATCGATCTCGAACCAACAAGAGTCGATGTTGGGATCCTGATAGCCCAGGAAGGATCGCAGCAGGAAATTGATCGGGCCTCCATGAGATACGATGGCCACGCGATCCAGGGCGTCCCTCTCGGCGACCTTTAGGACCGCTTGCCAGCCGCGTTGGACGCGTTCCCACACGCGGGGATTGGCGTACTGAAAGTGTACGGCCACCCATTCGCGGAGATCCTCCGAGGGGGAGACGCCGGGATAGCCCTCCAGGTCTCGTATGCTGGCCTCCTCGAACTCGCTCATCTGGGTGCGCGGCAGAGCAGGGAACCGCGCGGTGACGGCGTCCGCCGTCTGCTGAGCACGAATCATGGTGCTGACGAAGAGATGCTGGATATCCCATTCATCGCAACGCTGCGCCAGTTGTGTGGCCATTTCGTGACCTAATGGGGTCAGCGGGTTGCGCTCTGTGATGGGGATGGGAGGCGTGTAATCCACATGGGCATGCCGAAACAGATAAACATCAACCATAGTTAACCATAATCCTATCCACTTGTTCTTGCCTCATTCTAGGGAAAACCATGTGTGCGGGCAAATACCCGCTCGCAGGTAAGATGGGGTGGGCCAAGGCGAAGATAGCTTGACGTTACCCCGAGCGAGCCGCATAATGGCGCCGTTACCGGATACGGAGGTACACGATGGAGCGCGAAAAACGCCAAGGCCCGAATGTCGCCGGGGGAGTTTGGCCAAGCCTGGACCGAGACAGGGTCCACTCACCACTTTGCCCTAGGCGTGGGCCACCAACCGGGCAAGATCGAAAAGCTGGCCAAGCTTCTCGACCTGGAACGGGTCGTTGTCGGTCGAAGGGGGTGCGGCTGTGGCGATTCGCGTGAAATACGCACACACGAACCTCGTTGCCCACGATTGGCAGCGCCTGGCGGCATTCTACCGGGACATCCTGGGATGCATACCCGTGCCGCCGGAGAGAAACCTGGTGGAGCCATGGGTGGAAGCCGCTACGAGGGTGCCGGGGGCAGAGATCCACGGCATGCATCTGCGCCTGCCTGGCTGGGGCGAGCAGGGGCCGACACTGGAGATCTTTCAGTACGCCCCAGAGATGGAACGGCCCGCAGGGGGTATGAACAGGCCCGGGTTCGGGCACCTGGCATTCAAGGTAGATGATGTGGACGCGGCCCGCGAAGCGGTGATCGCCGCAGGCGGCGGGGTGGTGGGAGAGACGATACGCGTGCCGATCCAGGGAGCGGGACAGATCACCTTTGTTTATGTCACGGACCCAGAAGGGAATGTGCTGGAGCTTCAACGTTGGTCCTAGAGGTACAAAGAAACGCCTGACGGCGTCAC
>CAYQDH010000399.1:0-5428 GCA_964416075.1 uncultured Anaerolineales bacterium
GGCGCTGCTACGTTCGATGGCCGCGCCATGGGCGTTGATGATAATCGGGCTAGTGATTGTTGGCAGGCCAGTTGCCCCGTAGGCCGAGCTGGTGTTGTCGACGGCGTCCAACGTGTAAGTGGCGCCGCTCCCCAGCTCGATGATGGTGGTGATACCGTCATTGTTGGCAGCCTGGATCGCTTCCCCCAATGTGCAGTTCGTGACCCCGCACACGCCGTCATTGCCGCTGCCACCTGTGTTGACCGTCAATGTCGATGCAGACTGCGGCAGCTGGGCGATGGCTTCGCGCAGGTTGGGCCGCGGGCCAATATGTTCCGCAGTGTTGCCCAACTGTGGAGTGCCGGTCTGCACCAGCAGGTCTCGCACCTGCCAGGGCGACAACGGCGCGCCGTTCCTCTGGATGGCAATGGCCTGGATGATGGCCGCCGAGGCCGCCACCATCGGCGATGCACTGGACGTGCCACCGAAGGTGTTGGTATAAAAGTACTGTTCGTCAAGCCACTCGTCGAAGCCGTAATAGTTTCCATAGCCGGTCGACATGACGCCACTGCCCCAGCCCTGCACATCCACCCGGCTGCCATAGCTGGAGAAGCTTTCCCGCTGGCGGTCATAGCCGCCCGCCGGCGGCTTACCGGCGCCAACCAGGATGGCGCCTGAGTCGCGGGTGCTGCGGTTGAAGCGGGAAACGCATTCGGCCCGGTCCAGGTGCGCGGCTCCATTGCCTGCTGCCTCGACGACGACCAGGCCGTTGGCCACGGCCGTCTGAATGGCTTGAAAGACGGGGCTCTCCCACTCGGAAGGGCCCAGGACGTCCAGGTTACAGACCCATGTTTGCTGCTCAACCAGGATCACGTCGCCCGGCAGCCCATCGGCGACGGCCAGCAGGATGGCGTTGGCGGGGCTCCAACCCAGGTTGGCCGTGTTGGCGGGCGCCAGCTTGATATTGGCGCCCCAGGCTATGCCCGTCACCCCCTTGCCGTCATGGTCCGCGATCATCTCGCCCAGCACGGCTGTGCCGTGGTCCACACTGCTAGTCAGGGCGGAATCGCCGGCATTGAGCAGTGGCTGGACGTTGAGGGCCTTGCTCAGGTCTTCATGGTCCTGGACCCAGCCGTACTCGACATCGTAGAGGGTGACCCCTGCGCCATTCCCCCCCGCGATGGTCCAGGCATATTCCGCGTCCACGCCGGCTGTGGCGCTGCCCAGGTAACCCTGGAGGGCGGTGAAATCGGCCGTTGGCAGCTCCGTCATCAGCGGGGCCGCCCCGACGGTTTCCACAATGGGCAGCGCCGCAAATAGTGCCGTAGCAGCGTCCGGGTCGGTGCCCTGCACTAGCAACACTTCGTACCACAGGCTCAAGTCGGGCAACAGCAAGACCTCGTTCGGTTTGTCCTTCTTCAGCCGTTCGTCGCCCTTGTCCTTCAGCTCCTTGAGCTTGTTTTTGGGCAACGTAAAGAGTGGATCGATCTTCTGAATCGTCTCCCAGGCCTCGGCGGGCAAGAGCGAGGTCAGGTTCAAAGTGTCCGTGCCTTCGACGAACTTGAGGCGCAGGATGCGATCGGAGTGACCGGGTGGGATGTTACTCGCCAGCGGCGCTCCGCGAACGGGTGGCGCGTGGATGGGGACCAGCAACGCGACCAGCGCTAGTAGAGTCACCATGCGCAGCAGCCAGCCTCTGTTAGGGTAAAAGGGGGATCTGATAAACATCGCTATCTCTCCTTCTTACAGCTTCGCTCACCTAGCAGGATCACCGCCCTATGTCGAGACAAAGAGAGGGGAGACACGGGGGGCAGGGCTTCCCGCTGCCCGTGTCTCCGCATCTCGCGGTCCCCATAGTCTACCGGAACCTGAAGTACGTCTGGTGCGCGGTGCCGTCGATAAGCTGGATGGTCAGCAATCGGCAGGTGCCCCTCCAGCCCTTGTCCGTCCTCCACACATAGTTGTACCAGCCGGTTTCCGGATCATAGCTCAACCCACTCTGGCCCGCGGACTTGGCCGCGGTCGGCTCTCCCATCTGCGCCCCAGTCTCGCAATCCACCTGTTGGACGGTGGGGAACCCCTCGGCCAGGATATCCAACCCCTGGTCGCCGGCCAGGCTGAACTTGACCGAGACGGCCGCCGCGGCCGTGGCGTCATTGAATGCCGGGGGTGGCTCGATCGGCGGGTAGAACCCGCCAAAATCGTAGATCACGTCGTAGCGGCACTCCTGCACGCCGGTGTTGCCGGCCAAGTCAAAGGCGCTGAACGTCAGCACCCGCGGACCGATCGCCTCCGTGGTTACGGCGCCGGTCAGGACGTTGCTCGCGGCATCATCCAGCCCGGAGATGCTCGCATCCACCTCCGCCGGGCCCACGACATGCTCCCCGCTCGCGAGCAGCAGCGGCCCCGGGTCCGGGCAGCTGATGACCGGCGCCGTGGCGTCGATCTGGAAGCCGGCGCTGGCGGCCACCGTGCTCTTGTTGCCGTGGATATCCATCGCCGCCGCATAGAGGATGTGTGCGCCGTCCGTGATGAGCGTCGTAGCCCCCGTGAAGACGCAGTTCTCATCCGGCAGCTCGTCGTAGATCGTGGGTGCGGTCTCGGGGTCGAGCGCGCAGCGCACCTCCACCACCGGCGACACGTCGGAGGCCTGCACGGTGGGGGTCACGACGCTGCGGTACCACCCATTGGCCCCATCCGGGGCGGCGGGATTCAGCACGACGCGCACGCGAGGCGCATCGCTCTCCGGCGCGGCCGGGGGCATGGCACTGGAGCCGTACTCAAAGGCGCCCACGTCGCACACCGCCACCCTGTCCCCGTTGCCGTCGTAGAACCGCCCGTAGCCGCGCTGGTCTCGCCCGTTGAGCAGGGCGTTCTGGCAAGCCGTGGTGTTCCCCTTGTCCACGGCCACGCTGGCCTTGGCCAGGGCCATCGTTTGGGTCGGCCCGCCGTTATCGGCCAAGGCCCCCAGGCCGATCAGGGCGGCCGTGCTGACTGTCGCGCTCGCGCCGCACGAGCTGTCGTCCGCCAGGTTGCCCACGCTTCCCGCCGCCGGGAGCGGCCCCACGCAGTTGGCGCCGCTCAGGCCCTTGAGCAGGAGCGTGTTCTTCAGCGTCGTCGCGCCGCTGGCGCCGGTATGGATAGCCCCCGCACCCGCGGAGTTGCCGCAGCGGTTCCCGGCCAAGGTGCTGCTAAGAACGGTGAGCGTCTTGGCATTCACGATGACCCCACCGATGTTCGAGGTGCTGTTATTATGGAACGTGCTGTTGGCGACGGTCAGCGTGCCCCAGTTACCGATGGCCCCGCCGTCGGCGGGAGATGTGTTCTCAGACAGCGTGCAGCCGACGATCGTCAGGGTCCCCTCGTTGAGGATCGCGCCCGCCGACCCCTGAGACGAGAACCCGCTGATGGCCACCTGCTTGAGCGTCAGCGAGTACCCGGCGGCCACCCACAAGGCCCGGAACAGCGCCGTGGTGCCCTGGCCCCGGGCGATGCGCGCGCCGTGCCCGTTGATCACGATCTCGCTGGTGATCTTGGGCAGGCCCGTGGGCGAGGTGGGGCTGTTGTCCACTGCAGAGAGCGCGTAGGTCGCCCCGGCGGCCAGCTCGATCGTGCTGGCCTGGCCGTCGTTGTTGGCCGCCTGCACCGCCTCGCGCAGCGTGCAGTGCTCGGTGGTGCACAGTTGGTCGTTGCCGCCCTCCGTGCTGCTGACGGTGAACGTGGGCCCGGTCTGGACCAGGCACGTGTTATTCACCGTCACTTGGGTCGTCTGCCCCGTCACCACGGTCACGGTCTGCGGGGCGGGCTCGCCCCACGCGGCCGTGTCCACCTCGGTGACCACATAGTTGCTCCCGGGTTGCAGGTCCGCCCAGGTGGCGGTGCTCCCGTTCCCGGCAAGCGTCTTGCACAGGGGCGTCGCTCCGATGCTCCCGCCGCTGATGCAGACCTGGAACGAGGTCGCGGCGCAGCCTGTTCCGCTGGTCGTTTTGGTTACCTGGATGGCGCTCGGCGCCGGCCTGACCTCGAGCTGGTAGGGGCCCACCATGCTCTGGTTGCCATAGATATCCTCTGCCTGCACCCGCAGCGCATAGAGGCCTGGCGCCCATCCGGCCAGATCCGGCGTGTACGTCCAGTTCTCGCCGGCCATGGTGGCCTGCACGGTGGAGGCGCCTCCCAGCGGGTCGTAGATCAGGATGCGCACACCTTGCACGCCCGAGCCATCCGTGACCGTGCCGGCGAGGACCGGGCCGGCCAGGACGCTGACCGAGCCGGGTTCTGCGGCCCCACCCCCATGCACGAACGGCATCAAGACCACGAAGGGCGTGTCGTCGCTGGCCGCCTGAGCGGGAGCTGCCTCGCCGCCCGAAGCACCACCCGGCAGGACCACGCTGCTTTGCCACGTGGTCACGTCGATCCACGGCGCGACGACATCCACCACGGTCGATTGCCACGCTGTAATCGACGTGTTGCCCGCCTGGTCCGTGGCGCGCACGCGCAACTGATGCTGCATCCCATCCTCCGGCTTGGCGCCCCAGGTCCATCGCCAGGGCTGCTCTCCACCCAGGAGGAGGCTCGGGAGTCCAAGCCCGCTAGCATTCATCCATGCGCTGGTTGTGCTGTCGAGCTGTACCTCCACGCTTTTCACCAGGGCGCCCGCCGGATACGGATCCACTGTGGTGCCCGAGATCGCGGACAGGGCCTGCGTGATGGCTGTTGGCGGAGTCCAGAAGATCTTGGGCACAACTTTGTCCACGACGAAGGTGTGCGTGGCCACAAGGCTGCTGCGGGCGCACCCATCCACGGCGAAGGCCTGGGCCACAACCGTCGTCGCACCGCTCGGAATGGTCATCTTGGCCGCCCAGGTCGTGGTGCCCAGGGCCACCTGCCACGTCTTGCCGCCGTCTATGGAGACCTTGACGCCCCCTACTCCGCAGCCATCATCGCGGGCGGAGCCGGTGAAGGTATGCTGGCCCGACCTGATCGCCGAGCCCCCCAGCACGTCGAACGTTACCACTGGGGCAGCGCCGTCCACGCGATGGGTGACCACTGCGGCCGTATCGCTCTCGGGCGTGAGCACGATCGTGCCGGCCGCGAGGCTGATGTTGCTCGTAACCTGGGTGAGGCCGGTTACCACACTGGCCGTCTTGGCGGTGACGGTCACGTGCGTGCTGGCCCCAGCCACCAGGGCCGGCACGTTGAGGGTCCAGTTGGCACCGCCATCGCTGCCGCTGGTGCGCGTGGCGCCCGACACGCCCCAGTAACCCAAGCCGCTGGTCGCGGCCAGGGTCAGGGTCAAGCCCGAGATCAAGGCGGGCTCGGGGTTCCTGAGTAGGATGTCGTATACGATATCCTGCTCCGGGCACCAGGCCGTACCGGTCGCCTGTGGGCTGCTGACGTCCAGGAACACCGTCCGCGCCAGCGGTTGCCCATCGTTGATGTCGGTCACGGT
>CAYQDH010000400.1:0-5421 GCA_964416075.1 uncultured Anaerolineales bacterium
ACGAGGAGGTGGGCAACAGCCTGGAGGGGCTGTATGGCGGCAGGTTCTACGAGGATGCCGTGACCTACATGCTGGATTACTGGTGCCAATCATGGGTGGGTGTTGCGGTCATTGTCCGGCCTGAGGCCTCGGAAGTCGCTGCGCAGCTGGCGCGGCATTTCGAGATGGCTGGCCTCGCTGATCAGGCTTTGCTGTATCGGTTCCTGGTTGCGGAAGTGGCGCTGTTCCGCTCCGCTGTCGATGAGGTTCTGATGCATCTCATGGCGGGGCTGCGCTGCCTCGAGCTAGGCCCCAACAGCCAACGTCGGGCCAAGCAAGAGTTCATCATCCAGAGCGCCCTATATTTCATTTCTGCCTTCAACCGCATGTGGGCCGCGCACGGGGCGGTGCGTGCTGCCGAGCGTATGTACGAATTGGCGCACCAGATCGGGGAACCCCTTTGGTTGGCGGTGGGGTCTGCTATGCTCGGCAGCGCGTATGCGTCCAGTGGCAGGTTGGCAGCGTCGGAAGCGCTGCTCGAGGAAGCCCTGGAGCAGGCTCAACACGGCGCCCCGACGTACGCACCATTGGCGCGTTGGAACCTCGGGTTCACGTTGTCCTTCCGCGGTCGCTTTGCGCGTGCGTACCAGCACTGGGAGCCTTTTCTTGCCCCTTTTATCTCCCCCCAGGTGACCACCGTCGACGATCTCTCGGGGCTGGATCCCGTAAACTGGTGCTGCATGGCCTGGTACGTGTGGGCTCTGGGATATCCCGACCGGGCTACACGCATCTGCCGTGCTGGCTCTTCCTTGGTCCCACCCGGAGCCCTTTGGCATCATAAGATGGTTGCACTGCTGGATGGGGGACTGATTTTCCACCACATTCGCCGGGAGGTACAGGCCACCCTCGACAGCGCCGACAAGTTGCTGGCGATCAACCGTGAGGTCAAGTCGGCCTCCTTTGCCGCGCCGCTAGCCGTTTACCATGGCTGGGCGCTGGCCCAATCGGGGCAGGTGGAGGAAGGGATCGCCAGTATGCGCCAGGGCCTGGCCGACTTTCGAGCGTACGGCGACCAGGTGCGCGTCCCACATTTCCTGGCGCTGCTGGCCGAGGGCTACCTGGCCGCCGGTCGGGCGGAGGAGGGCCTGGCGGCCATCGCCGAGGCGCTGCAGATCGCGGAGCGCACCGACGACCGCTATTACGAGGCCGAGATCCATCGGATTCGGGGGGAGTTGCTGCTCTTGCGCGGCGCCGACCCCGAGGAGGTGGAGGAGGCCTACCGGCGCTCGATCGCGGTGGCGCAAGGCCAGGAAGCCAAGTCGTTCGAGCTGCGCTCGACGATCAGCCTGGCGAAGCTGCTGAGCGGGCAGGGGCGCGCGGGCGAGGCGCGGGAGACGCTGGCGGCCATCTATGGCTGGTTTACGGAGGGGTTCGACACGCCGGATTTGGTGGAGGCCAAGAGGCTGCTGAAGGAGCTTGCGCCAGTCTCAACGTGAAATATCCTCCTGATCCGAAGCGTTGGATAGAGTGGCGGAGAAGCAAGTCGTAGAATGCTACCATCTGTCACAGGTGGCCTCGGCTCTCATCGCCTCCATGAACGCCGCGGGGGATCCGTTGCCCGAAGGCCTGCAGAGGGTGCTATCGCTACCCTTTACCTCACGCATTACGGTGGCAGAGTGAAATACGCTGAGCTGACGGGCAAGCTACTGCGCCAGCTGGGGATCGATCGCCGCGATTTTGACCAGGCATAGCCCGGACAAAAAGGAGAAGACGATGGCTCGCTTGTTGCTCTCCTTCCTCGGGCCCACCCAGGTCACCCTGGATGGGCAGCCGGTGACGACGTTCGAATCGGCCAGGGTGCGCGCCCTGCTGGCCTACCTGGCCGTGGAGGCGGGCCGCGCCCACCCTCGCGAAACGCTCACGGGGCTCTTGTGGCCCGGCTTTGCCCCGTCGTCGGCCCTCACCGACCTGCGTCGCGCCCTCGCCAACCTACGCACCTGCATCGGCGATCGGGAGGCCAAGCCCCCGTACCTCTCGATCACGCGAGAGGCGATCCGCTGGAACCCCGACAGCGACTATGAGCTGGATGTGGCGACGCTCGGGGAGGGGCTGCGGGGCGCCGCCGTGGGGGGAGATGCGGCGGAGCCCGGGGCGATCGCGCGGCTGGCCTCGTACGTGCCCCTGTATCGAGGCCCTTTCCTAGAGGGCCTGGTGGTGCGCGATAGCCCGGCCTTTGAGGCCTGGCAGCGCGACCAGCGGGAACACCTGGAACAGCAATTCCTGGCCCTGTTGCAGCAGTTGGGACATCGTTGTGAGGAGGCAGGGGACTATGGCCAGGCGCAGCGCTCGGCGGAGCGACAACTGGCCATCGATCCGTATCGCGAGGAGGCTCAGCGGCGCCTGATGCGCATTCTGGCCTTGGGGGGCGACCGCAACGCAGCGCTCGCTCGCTACCAGGCCTTCCGAGCCGCGCTGGCCGAGGAATTGGGCGTGGAGCCAGACCCCGAGACCACGGCGCTCTGCGAGCAGATTCGCGGCGGCGCCCTGATCGCGCCGTCACGTGTACCCAGGGGGCCAATCCTCGAGTCGTCCGCAGTGCCAGATGTCTTTGCACCCATCGCCGAGTCTCCGTGTCACCGAGTCTCCGAGTCTTCCCCTCCCCTTTTTGTGGCTCGCGAGCAAGAGCTAGCGCAGCTGGAGCGGTGGCTGGGCGAGGCGCTGAGTGGACAGGGGCGGGTCGGCCTGGTGGTGGGGGAGCCGGGCAGCGGCAAGAGCACGCTCCTCGGCGAGTTCGCGCGGCGCGCGATGGAGGCGCTGCGCCTGCTCAGCGGCGATGTGGAGGGTCAGCGCACCGCGGGAGCCCTGAGCCGCGAGCATGCGCGGCGGCTGCAGGGGCTCACCCCCCACACCTTGCGCGCCGTGCTGGAGAGTGGGCCCGCGCTGATCAACGTGCTGTTGCCCGGCGTATCGCTTCTGGAGCGGGCACGGACCTTGCCCGATGCGGGCACGTGGGTGGCCCGGGTGCAGGAGGCGTTGGGTCTGCGGGTGACGGCTCCGGCGCAGGCCTCGCTCTTGGATCATGTTACTCGGGTGCTGCAACGGTTGGCCCAGCAGCAGCCCCTGATCGTGATCCTGGACGACCTGCAGTGGGCGGATGCGGCCTCCATCAGCCTGCTCTTTCACCTGGGCCGGCGGGTGGCGGGGCACCGCCTGCTGATCCTGGGCGCGTACCGGCCGGAAGAGGTGGCGGCGGGGCGCGAGGGGCAGCCCCACCCTCTGCAGCCCGTGGTGCGTGAGCTACAGCGCACCACGGGCAAGATGCAGGTGGACCTCGACCAGGCGGAGGGGCAAGCCTTTCTGGATGCGCTCCTCGATAGCGAGCCCAACCGTCTAGGGGCGGAATTTCGAGCCGCCTTGAACCGGCGCACGGGCGGCCAGGCTCTGTTTTCGGTGGAGCTGCTGCGTGGCTTGCAGGAGCGGGGAGACCTGGTGCGCGATGCCCAGGGGCTGTGGACGGAGGGGCCCTCGCTGGATTGGGATCGCTTGCCGGAGCGGGTGGAGGCGGCCATCGCCGAGCGCATCGAGCGCTTGCCGCGCCAGGAACAGGAGATCCTCACCGTGGCCAGCGTGGAGGGAGAAGAGTTCCATGCTGAGGTGGCGGCCCACGCGCTCAGGATGGACGCCGAGCAGGTGTCGGCCGCGCTGAGCGGGCCGCTCAGCTGCGAGCACCACCTGGTGACGGCATTAAGCATGCATCGGGCGGGAACGCAGAGGTTCTCGCGCTATCGCTTCCGGCATTACCTGTTCCAGCACTACCTGTACCAACGGCTGGACCGCTTGCGGCGCGCCCACTGGCACGGCGAGGTGGGGAGCGCCCTGGAGGCGCTGGGCGCCGCGCCGTCCGGCGCTCCCGACTGGCTGAACACCGTGGAGGTTCTGGCCGACAACGGTGCCGACCTGCACGGGGGCTCGGACCCGCTCGTCTCGGAGGCCACCATGGCCTGGCATTGGGACCAGGCGGGAGCGACGGAGAAGGCGATCGTGTGGCACGGTGATGCCCTCTGGGGAGCCACCTACCTACCGGTTCTCCAGGATGAGATCCTGGCCCGCATCAGGCGACAACTGGAGCTTTTGGGCACTCTGCCGGAGAGCCCGTGGCGGAGCCGCTTCGAATACCTTGGCTACAAGGCTCTGGGCTCTACCCTTGCTAACTTGGGCTGGTCCGCTCCTGGCGTGGAGCAGGCGCTTCGCCAGAGCGTGGAGCGGGCCGAACAGACTGGCGATGGGCGCCTGGTGGCCGATGCGCTGTATCTCCTGACCCAGTGCCAACGGATGCGCGGCAAGCTGGACGAGGCGCAACGACTGGCCGAGCGCGCCGTACCATTGGCGGAGGGCGGCCCGCCGGGCTGGGTGACAAAGGTAAAAAGCGAGCTGGGGCTAGTGTTGCTGTATCGTGGCAACTTGACGCGCAGCACAAGCCAGTTGGCCCCGCTCTCGGAGGCCCTGCTCGGCGACGGCCCCTTGCCGCCATGGGCTTCCCCCGATGATTTCAACGCGCTGGAGCACCTGGCCTGGGCCGCCTGGTGCCTGGGCTACCCCGACCGTGCCCTGCGCATCAGCCGAGAGGCGATGGAGGTAGCCCTGCGGGAGCAGGATAAGCTTGCGCCCGGCACGGAGGTGATGCTCCTGTGCGGCGCCACCTGTTTTATCAGCCAACTGCGGCGGGAGATGGGCGGAGTGGCCGAGGGATTACAGAGGCTCCGGGCGAAGGTGGACACGGGGTTATGTTACCCCGTTTGGCTTCCGGTGGTGCCGTTCTACCAGGGCTGGGTACACACGGTCAGCGGCATGCTGGAGCAGGGGATCGCCGAGCTTCGCCAGGGCCTGGCCGGCATAGCGCAGGACAACGTGGCCGAGATGCCTTACCTGAACGGCTACCTGGCCGAGGCGCTGGGGCGCGCCGGGTTGGCGGAAGAGGGGCTGGGCATCGTCGACGAGATGCTGGCGCAGGTGGAGCGTACGGGGGAGCGCTGGAGCGAGGCGGAGCTGTGGAGGGTGAAGGGGGAATTGCTGCTACAGCGGCCCTTATCCCCAGCGCAGTCGCCCTCATCCCCGACACAGTCGCCCGCATGCCCGGCGCAGTTGCCCTCATCCCCGACACAGTCGCCCTCATCCCCGACCCTTCTCCCATACAAAACATGGGAGAAGGGAGGGGAGGAGGCGGAGGCGTGTTTCCGGCATGCCATCGAGGTGGCGCGAGGGCAGGAGGCGCGGTCTTGGGAGCTGCGGGCGACGACGAGCCTGGCGCGGCTGCTGAGAGAGCAGGGGCGTGGGGCCGAGGGGAGGGAGATGCTGGCGGCGATCTATGGCTGGTTCACGGAGGGGTTCGACACGCCGGATTTGGTGGAGGCCAAGAGGCTGTTGGAGGAGCTCGGGGGCTAG
>CAYQDH010000401.1:0-5404 GCA_964416075.1 uncultured Anaerolineales bacterium
CTATGTCTGCGCGCGTGTGGATGACATCGACACGATCAACAAGCTCAAGCAGCCAGTGCTCGAGATCCAGTACCACAGCATACTGCAGCAGGACACGCTCAGGCAGCCCAGCAACGCCCGCGGGAACGAGGTGCAGACTGCGCTGAACAATGAAATGCAAAAGATCTTCCAGGGCGCCGTCCCGTTCGGACAGGACGCGCTCAAGGGGGTCAAGGCTGCCGTCGACGAGGTCTTGGCGAAGCCGTTCTAGACTACAGCCTCACGGCCATCGCTTTCGTATGGTAGCGTGATTCGGATTCAACCTCTGATGGCCCTGCCGGGACTCTGTTCGGGCGGGGCCATCGGACACGATGAAAGGGAAGACCATGACCACAGCGCCCGCGACAAGCCCCGCTGAGCGGATCCTTGCGCCTCGTTCGCATGCTCAGACCGTCAGTCGCCGGAGAGAGGCACTGCAGGGGTACATTTTTATCTCCCCCTGGATACTGGGTTTTCTGATGTTTACTATTGGGCCATTATTGGCCTCACTATATTACAGCTTTACCCGCTATACCCTTCTCATGCCGGTCGAGTGGGCTGGGCTACAGAATTATAGAACGGCCTTCTCTGGGGACCGGTTGTTCTGGCTCTCGGTGTCGCGCACTCTGGTGTGGGCTATCACCACCGTGCCGCTCGGCATCATCGGCTCGCTGCTGGCCGCCTTACTGCTCAACCGGAAGGTGCGGGGTACAACTTTCTGGCGCATGTGTTTCTTTCTACCTTCGTTGACGCCACAGGTTGCGGCGGCCATGTTGTGGGTGTGGCTACTGCAGCCGCAGCTCGGCATCATCAACAGCGTCATCTACACTGTAACCGGCGTGCGAGGCCCGATGTGGCTAGGCGACATGAAGTGGGCTTTCCCCTCGCTGGTGATGATCGCCCTCTGGACAGGGATCGGCAGCAGCCGCATGCTGATCTTTTTGGCGGGCTTGCAGGGCGTGCCCCAGGAGCTCTACGATGCTGCGGTGGTTGATGGAACTAACTGGTTCCAGAAGACATGGAACGTGACCGTCCCCCTGATCACGCCGACGATCTTTTTCAACTTGGTGCTCGGTATGATCGGTAGCTTGCAGGTCTTTGGCATGGCGTTTGTGGCTACCGGAGGTGGGCCAGCGTATGCCACCTATTTCTATGCCCTGCATCTTTACCAGACCGCCTTTAGCAGCTATGACATGGGCTACGGCAGCGCACTGGCCTGGATACTGTTCGTTTTCCTGGTGTTCGCTACCTTGGTGCAGATAAAGCTATCGGGCGGGTGGGTCTATTACGCTGGCGAGGTCCGCCGCTAGAAACGCCGGTTCAACTCCATCCGCAAGAAAGGTCTAACCATGCAAATCACAGAAATCCGTTCAGCAAACACCAGGCGGCCCCATGTCGGACGCCAGATCGGGCAGGTCGCGCTGAACCTTTTTAGCACAGTATTGGCCATAGGCTTCATGTTCCCGTTTCTGTGGAGTCTCTTCACCTCGCTCAAGACGCCCGTCGAGATAACCGCTTTTCCACCTGCCCTTCTTCCCAAAGCTCCTCAATGGGGCAATTATTACGAGGCATGGACCAGCATCCAATTCGGCAATTTCTTCCTCAATAGCGCTATGGTCACGGCCGCTGCGGTTGTGGGTTCGGTCGCCAGCTCGACGTTAGTGGCCTATGGATTTGCCCGCCTGCGCTTCCCAGGGCGCGAGGTGCTCTTTCTGATCTGCTTGAGCGGGATGATGATGCCCGTCTATGTGACGATCATCCCCCTCTTTTTGATGTTCCGCGCCATCAAGTGGATCGACACGCTCAAGCCGTTGATCGTGCCCAGCTTCTTTGCCGGAGCTTTCGGTATCTTTTTCATGCGCCAATTCATCATGACGATCCCGTTCGAGCTTGACGAGTCGGCCTTGATCGATGGGGCCAGCCGGCTTGGCATCCTGCTCAAGATCATCCTGCCCAACTGCAAGACCGCCATGGCCACCTTGGCTGTCTTTGCTTTCATGGGTTCGTGGAACGAGTTTCTTGGCCCGCTGATTTTCCTGGACAGTGTCGAGAACTTTACCTTGCCCTTAGGCTTATGGTTCTTCAGGGCGTACGCGGGTGATCCCAACTTACCCAAAGACCACCTCTTGATGGCCGGCAGCATCATCACCACGCTGCCCGTTCTACTGGTCTTTGCCTCGGCACAGCGCTATTTCGTGCAGGGCATCGTCATGAGCGGCATCAAGGGCTAGACCACACACCGTATCGTCTCTACGCCTGGGGCGGCCAAATGCGGCGGTCCCAGGCGTCATTTTTTGCGCAAGGAGTATTCGCATGGCCAAGATCACAGGCATTCGCTGCATTCGTACGCGCCGCAATGGCTCCTGGTTGATCATGAAGGTGCTCACCGACCAACCGGGGTTGTACGGGCTAGGCTCGCTCAATGACATCATGCACTATGAGACGGTACAAAAGGCCGTGGAAGAGGGCATCGCGCCCTTGGTGATCGGCGAGGAGGCCGGGCAGATCGAGAACCTCTGGCAGCGCCTCTATGTGCGCGACTATGCGCGCAACGGTCCGGTGTTGACGCTGGCGCTGGGCGGGCTGGATCTGGCCCTGTGGGACATCATGGGCAAAGAGGCAGGGATGCCGGTCTACCGCCTGCTGGGCGGCCCCTGCCGGGCGGCTGTGCCCTGCTACGCCCATGCCAGCGGCGACACCCTCAGCGAGCTGGAAGAGGACGTGCGCCGCTATCTGGAGGAGGGCTACCGCCACGTCCGTTGCCAGCTTGGCCCCTATGGCGGGGGCGGCTTTATTCCCATCGACCAGGCCGGCGCGCCCAAGAACCGCTGGCCCATGGAGAGTGCTTTCGACGATGAGGAATACCTGGAGAACGTCCCCAAGATGTTCGAATATCTCCGGTCCAAGCTGGGCTTTGGCCCCAAGCTGACCCACGACGTGCACGAGCACCTGCAACCGCACAACGCGGTGGCCCTGGCCAAGCTGCTGGAGCCGTATCGCCTCTTTTTCCTGGAGGATAACCTGCCGCCCGAGCAGATCGCCTGGTACCGGCTCATCCGCCAGCAGTGCACCACCCCGCAGGCCATCGGCGAGATCTTTAGCCACCCGCTAGAGTGGCAACCGCTCATCGCCGAGCGCCTGATCGATTACGTTCGCGTGCGCGTCTCCAGGGTGGGCGGGATCACCCCGTGCCGCAAGATCGGCGCCCTATGCGAGGCCTTTGGGGTGCACACCGCGTTCCAGGAGGGGGGCGACAACGACCCGGTGAACCAGGCCGCCGCGATGCACCTGGACATGGCCCTCTATTCTTTTGGCATCCAGGAGGAGAACCACTTTCGCCCGGAGGAGCTGGACGCATTTCCCGGCCACGCCGTGCTGGACGGGGGCTATCTCTACCCCAACGACAACCCCGGCCTGGGCATTGACATCGATGAGGACAAGGCGGCGGCGCTCTTGGGCGACGACCTGCGCCATCACTATTGGACCTGGCCCGGTGCTTTCATGGCGGACGGCACCGCCGTGCGACCGTAGGCCAACCACAGGAGATCGAGACCGCGACTCGTTGTAACCAGCGCCTCGGGTTCCGAAATGAACGGGGAGCCTGATCGATGGTTCCCACAACATGAGTTCCTCGCTTCCCGGACCTAATCCGGGAAGCGAGGAACTTTCGCTATCCTCTTTTTCCCGCGTATTCCGCGTGTTCCGTGGTTATGCCCAGGTCACCCCTTGATGCCGCTCATCACCACGCCCTGAACAAAGTAACGCTGGAAAGCGAAAAAGATGGCGATGGGCACAGCGCTGGAGACGACGCTAGCGGCCATCAAGTATTGCAGCTTGGGCTCTCCCAGCTCCATCCCCTCGAAGACGTTCTGGAAATACTGCAAACCTACTGAGATGGGGAATTTGTTTGGGTCGTTGATGTAGATCAGCGGCTCGATGAATGAGCTCCACTGCCCCACCACGGTGATGATCGCCAAAGTAGCCACCGCAGGCTTGCACAGCGGCATGATGATCTGCCAGAAGATGCGTATCCAACCGGCACCGTCGATCACGGCGGCTTCATCCATCTCCAGCGGGATCGTCTGGATGAATTGGCGCACGAGAAAGATGGCGAAGGCTCCTCCGCCGAACCAGGCCGGCAGCCACAACGGCATTAGCGTGTTCAGAAAGGGCATGCCAGTGATCTGCCCCAACTGGTAGAACAGGATATAGCGCGGGATCAGCGTCACCTGGGCGGGCAGCATCATGGTGCTGAGAGTGAACACAAAGAGCGCGTCGCGAAAGCGAAACTTGAATCGCGCGAACCCAAAGGCCGCGAATGAGGCGCTCAGCACCGTGCCGATGGTGGCCAGCACCACGATGATAACCGTGTTGACGAACCAGGTGCCAAAGGGCGCCATGGACAGGGCCTTGGGATAGTTCTCCCACAGCAGTCTCGATGGGATGAGCGTAGGCGGGTAGGTGTAAACCTCCCACGGCGCCTTGAGCGAGGACATGACCGTATAGAAAAAGGGAAAGATGAACAAGGCCGAAAGCACGATCAGCAAAGCATACACGAGGATGGCGCGCCAGACCTTACGCGGGCTGGACCGCCGGACATAGACCGCGTGCGATACGCCGGGTTTCGTGGTTACTGTCATCATACCGACCCTCCATAGAAGACCCAGCGGTCCGACAGGCGCACATTGATCAACGTGAGCACCATCACGATGGCCACAAAGACCCACGAAAGCGCCGAGGCATAGCCCATGCGAAAGTAGGCAAAGGCCTGCTGGTAGATATGCAGCGCCAGAAACCAGCTTCCATACGACGGGCCACCCTTGGTGGTGATAAAGGCGGTAGTAAAGACCTGCAGTGCACCGATGATACCCAGGGTGAGGTTGAACAGCACCGAGGGGCTGATCATGGGCAATGTCACGTGCCGGAACTTTTTCCAGCTACTGGCGCCGTCCAGGTCAGCGGCCTCGAACAGTTCCTGGGGCACGCCCTGCAACCCCGCCAGGAAGATCAGCATATTATTGCCACCCATGCCGGCCCACAAGTTGATGACGATCAGCGATGGGATGACCGTCTCCTTGGCCGTGAGCCAGGGGAACTCGCCCAGGCCGACGAAGCTCAGGATATAGTTCAGCGGGCCGATCTCGGGGTTCATCAGCCACAGCCACAGGATAGACAGCGCCACCGCAGGGGTCAGGTGGGGCAGGTAGAACATGGTGCGAAAGAGGTTGGTGATCCTGAGTTTCTGGTTGAGCAGGACAGCCAGATCGGGATCGGCGAGGGATTGGGGGGTGGTAACGTTGGACAATGCCGCGGAGACGTGGTAACTGGCGCGATCTTCTTCGTAGCGCTCGATGGCTAAGGCGAGGATATCGCGGAACAACTCGGG
>CAYQDH010000402.1:0-5392 GCA_964416075.1 uncultured Anaerolineales bacterium
CGAGGGTCTTGTAGAGGGAGGTCAGCTGCGCCGCGGGCACCCCCACGCCGATGCCCGCAGCGATGATCGACCCCGTAGAGGTGCCTGCCGCCAGGCGAAAGATGTCGTGCGCCGGCCGGCCCAACTCGCCCTCCAGGATCTCCAGGGCACGCGCCACCATCAACCCCTTGATCCCCCCACCATCGATGGACACCGCCACATTCCTGCGAAACGGTTTCATGTTGCCTCCTATCGTTGCGGTTTGGTACCCGTAGCGATCTGTTATTCGCAGCGGTCTCGTTCTCCGCGGGTCAGCCCATCGCATCACCACCATGGCGCTGGCAAGGGTCCTAGTGCTTGCTGCGCTCCTCCAGGGTCAGGTATCCGTAGCGGGCCATCAACCGCACATAGTCGGTGAAGCGGGCCAGCCAGGCGTCGTCCGCCGGCTTGCCCACCTCCCAGCCATAGCGCCCAGCCACCTCCAGCAGGTCACGATCACCGTCCACCCAGTTTAGCGCCTGCTCGTAACCCCCCGACATGCGCTCTGCCAGCGGGATGCGAGCTTGCGAAAAAGGCATCCCCAGCGTCGCTCGTGAGGGCACGAGGCCGCGGGCCGCCTCTTGAGCGGCGCTCAGGGCGCGCCCTTGAGCCCGGGCCTCGCCTGACCCCGCTAGAGGGGCGACCTGTTCTCGCTCGAACTGCGCCAGTTGCTCGAACAAGGGTTGCGTATCCACGGCGGGGAACATGTTCGTCAGCGAGTGGATGCGCTCCTGCTGCCATTCCGCAACGTAGGTGGCTTGCTGTCGCACCTCTTCGAGGGTCAGGGCGCCAGCCTGGGTGGCTGTGGTCCACTGCGCGACAGCATCGCCAAGCTCTGTCGCCATGCTCCCGCCAGCGAGGGATACGAAACGCGCCACTTGCTCGCGATCGGCCCAGGCCAGGGTCGCGGTGTAAGCGCCGATGAGCCGGGCGATCTCGGCGCCCACGTTCCAGTCGTTCATCTCGTCGCGCAGCCAGGCCGAGGAGTGATGATAGGGACCCACGCGCGTCCACACCCACTGCGTGGGCACGCCGATGGTGCGATCGGAGATGAACGTATCGTCGGACAGGTTGCCCCCTACATAGGCGACCGGCCGCCCCGCCAGGCGGGTCTTGGCCATATCGCGCAGCAACCAGTCGCCCCAGAAGGGCAGGCTCATGGCGCTGGCGCGCACCTCGATGGGGGCGCCCATGCGCTCAGGGTTCAGCGAGATGGCGTCCATGCTGATGCCCAGCAGAGCGCGACGACGCGCCTCCTCTTGCTCCCAATAGTGGGCAAAGCCGTAACGCTCCATGGAGATCAGCATGCGGATGCCCAGGCGCGGCCGCCCCGGCTTGCCGCCGGAGGTCGACGAGAGGGCACTCAGCGCCCGCCCGATCTGTATCAAAGCTGCGGCGCCCACCGCATCGTCGGAGGGAAAAGGCTCATAGATGTGGGCCAAGAGCACGATCTCCCGCTCCTGCTCCCCGGGTACCAATCCGGTCACGGTATAGATCGAGCCATCGTAGAGCCGGGTGCGGGCCAACGCGCGAACGCGAACCTCGCCGCGGGCCAGCATCTCTGCCAGCACCGCCCCCTTGGTGGGCGCGATGGAGTAACAGGTGAGGGGCTTGTGCTCGCGCGTCTCGTACCAGCCGGGGGAGCACCAGCCATTGATCCAGTAGGTCTCGTCGGGAGCCACATCGCGCGCCGGAGAGGTATCGGAGATGAGCCCTACGGCGCCCTTGGCCGCTGCCTCGAAGCGCAAGGCCTGGGGATGCTGCCCCCCGGTATAGACCAAGGCCCCCGCCACACTGTCTCGCTCGTGGAGCTGCTGCGCCGTGACCACCGGGGCGACGATCCCTCCAGCGGGGGTGGGGGCGCAGCGGTTGGCCACACAGAGCGGCATGGTGGCATAGTCGATCAAGGGGATGGGAGCCCCTGTGGGAGAGACGATCTCCAGCTCGGCGCCTTGCACATCCCAGGCCTGTGGCATGACCATGTCCATATGCGTGGTCACCCCGTCGGCGGAGAGGGCCATGCGCCGCACATCGCTCAGGCCAGCCTGGAGAAGTTGCTCCTCACAATAGGCCGCAGATTCGGCAAAGCGGTCGTAGGAAAAGGTTCGCTCGATCCCAGCGATATGCATGCTCATGGCCCGCAATTCCTCCGGGCGGATCGAGTCGTCCAGCCTGCGCAAGAGATGTTCGTCCATGCCACATCCTTTCTTCATCTATGCATAGCCTCATCCTACCTTCTTTCGCCGGTTGTCGCAAGTGTAGAAGAGCGGCCCTGGAGCGCCGCGGTCCCCACACCCGCGCCAGCTGATCCGGACCGCGGGGCTCCAGGCCCGCATCCTCTCCCCCTATCTGGTCGCAAGGTCGTGTCTCAAAAGAAAGATTGAATAGATCATAAAACTGTATTATAAACTAACTAGACATGATCATCAAGGGTTCATGCGCTCTCACTACTGTATATATATAGATGATATAGGGGATGGTGTGAGATCGCCATGGCTCCCTGGCAGCAGCAAAGAGAAAGCCATGCTTCGGTCCTCTGTTCGCCGAAGCATGGCCCAGGGGCAATGCCCATTCGAGTGTTAATCGTGCTAATCGTGTTAATCGTGTTAATCGTGTTAATCGTTCGCCGCTAGCCGATGGGGTGCTCCTGCGATGGCCGAACCTGGACGATTGGCACCATTAACACCATTAACACGATTAACACTATTAACACTATTATCATCATTATCATCAGGTGTTCATGGAATAGGGGATCTCCTTGCCCGTTCGATTGCCGCGGGTGACGACGTCCTTGAGCACCAGCACGGCGAGTTCTCGGTTGATCTGGGCCGGGGGGCGTTCCAGTAACCGCGCCAGCTCAGTGGTGGTGGCTTGGCCGCGCTGGCGCAGGACCTGCACGATGCGCCCGGCCAACGTTTCGGGCTGCACCAGGTTCTCCTGCTCGGTCTGCCAGCAACGGAGGTGTGGGTCAAAGGCCAGTGTGATGGCCAGATCCTCGATGTCGCGGCCCGTCACCTTGAGCATGGCGCCCGGCTTGCCCCGCTCGCGGTAGATGCCCCACACCACGTCGGCCACGGCGGTCTTGCCGGTGCTGCCCATGGTATCGTCGACGATATCGGCCTGCAGGCCATTGCCCTTGCGATGGTGATCGACGAACAGGATGCAGCAATCGGCGTCGAGGGCCAGGCGCTGCAGGCGGCCCATGTTCTCGGTGGCCTGGCCCACGTGGTCCCAATCGGTGCGCCCAGTAAAGGCACGGGTGAGGGTATCTACGATCACCAGGCGGGTCTTGTGTTCCTGGATGTGCTCCCTGAGCGAGCCGAATCCGGCGGCATTGAGCGGGGCCCAGGCGAAAGCAAGACAGACGTCGGCGCTCCACGAAGCGCCCAGGTCGATGCTGCGATTCTGCATGCGGCGCGGCCCATCCTCCAGGGCCAGGTAAAGCACGTTGCCCAGCTGGCAGGGACGCCCCAAGAAGCGCCCGCCGCTGCCCACGGCGATAGCCAGCTGCAGCGCCAGAAAGCTTTTGCCGAACTTGGGCCGGCCGGAGAGGATGGCCAGCCCCACAGGCAGCAAGTCGGGCACGATCTGGCGAGGTGGGGGGAAGGTGGTTTGTAGCAGCTCGGCCATGGTCCAGATCGCTCCATCATGGGCAACCGCTGTGGCGGCGGAGGCCGAGCGGGGCGCGGTAGGGTCGGCGTGCGCTTGCGGCGGCGCGACCCGCGGACCACTCGCGGCGGGTGAGGCCGGCGGCCCAGACTCACGGCGCGGCGCCACGATGGGCGCCGTATCCGCGGGCGGCGCAGCGGGAGGTAGGGTGGGCAGGGGTGGGGTCAATCGCTCCAACGGCAGGGGCGGCGTCCAGGGGGCGCGATCCGGCTTAGCGGTCATGGCGGCCTCCCTGGCGGCGTCGTTGCAGCTCCTGCTGGCAGCGCTGCGAGCGCTCCAGCACCCAGGGGTGCCACTGGGCGCGCTCGCACCAGGCCAGCAGGAACCCGGCGCGGCTCATCTCCTGCCACAGCGCCTGGTCGCTCAGGTTGGGCAGGTCCTGGTGGTAGCAGCGCGCATGGTTCTCCACGGTGCTCGCCGGCTGGGGCAAGAAGGACATCTCCATGGCCCTGAGCAAGGTGGATACGACCTCGCGAGCCGTGGCGGGGTCCATGCGAGGCGAGCCGCCCTTGGGCAGGAAATCGAGGACGGTGGAGAGGTCGGCGGGCTGCCGCGGGGACAGCGTGGCGCGGGCGGCATGGCAGTCCCCCGCGAGTGTGGCGCGCTTGAGGTGGTCGGGCGAACGGAAATGCTTCATCTTCGGCATGCCTCCTGGAGAGAAAGTAGAACATATGTTCTCTCTTTATTATAGCATGCCGATTGCACAAGCGCTTTGCGCTATCCGTGCCCGCAAGCCCCAAGCGGATAGCCACGAAAAATCATCTTTTTGCGAGTTTTCAAAACTCGCCGACATACTAGAGGTTGTGCCCTGGTGATGCTGGTTCCCACTAGGGATTGTGGAGGGCGGGATTTTTGTGCATAGGTCATATTTGAAAAAAGTTGACATCTCGGCCCATTTGTGGTATTATAAGAATGCAGAGCTTCGAGAGATCAGTGAACTCACTCAGGTGATCTGATCCCAAAGGTAGAGGTTCGGGCAGGCGGGAGCGGCAAGGGCAACCTTCCGGGACCGTGAGATGGTGAAAAGGAAGCGAGAGCGACCGGGAAGCCATCAGAGGAGTAACCCCTGGGACCACTGGGGGC
The DNA here is from genome assembly GCA_964416075.1 of uncultured Anaerolineales bacterium. Classification (GTDB taxonomy): domain Bacteria; phylum Chloroflexota; class Anaerolineae; order UBA1429; family UBA1429; genus CAYQDH01. The sequence goes on from CAYQDH010000402.1 coordinate 4,771, forward strand.
CAAACGAGTCAGAACAGACCGGCGGGCGGCGATGCTGGAAACAGCGACGCTGTGAAATGCAGGCACATAAATCGAGTCGAGATCGCAGGGTCACTTGAGGCTCTGCTTTTTTGTGCGTCTCGCCGTATCACCGGTGAGTGCTGTCCGGCGACGCCCTTAGCGTGAGAGCAGGGCTTGGCGCATACGGCCGAGGGCATCGAGGAGCATGTCGCGGCAGCAGCCAAAGTTGAGCCGCACATAGCCCTTGCCCCCTCGGCCGAAGGTGGCGCCATCGTTCATGGCCACCTTGGCGCGCTCCAGAAAGAACTGGTAGGGCGTGTCTGGCAACCCGACGTCGCGGCAATCGAGCCAGGCCAGGTAGGTGCCCTCCGGCCGGGCCACGTGGATGCCGGGCAGGTGAGCGGCCACATAATCGAGCACCAGCTCGCGATTGCCCTCCAGGTAGGCCAGCAGCTCATCGAGCCAGGGCTGCCCATCGCGGTACGCCGCCAGCGCGGCGGCGTACCCCATCTGGTTCACCGAGGAGACTAGGCCGCGACAGGCGGCGCGGTAGGCGTCGCGCAGCGCCGGGTTCTCGATGATGGCAAAGGAGCAGTGCAGCCCTGGGATGTTGAAGGTCTTG
>CAYQDH010000403.1:0-5392 GCA_964416075.1 uncultured Anaerolineales bacterium
AGCTATGATCGAGCATATCGATATCATCAACCTGTCGCACTATGACCTCGGGTTCACCGACCACCCCTCGGTGGTCCGCGCCATGCAGCGGCGCTACCTGGATGTGGCCATCGACCTCACCGCCGAGAACGCCGCCCGGCCCGCCGATGCGCGCTATTGCTGGACCGTCGAATCCAACGATGCCCTGGCCGATTGGTGGCAGGGGGCGACCGCCGAGCGCCGCGCGGCCCTTCTCGACCGGGTACGGCAGGGCTGGATCGAGGTGTGCGCCATGCCCTTCAACCACACCCCCGCGCTGGATGCCCGGCAGTGGCAGGCCATGGCCCACTGGCTTCCCGAGGAGCTCTGGCAGGCCTGTCGCCCGCGGGTGATCATGCAGAACGACGTCAACGGCTTCCCTCGCGCCGGCGTGCAGGCCCTGATGGGGCGCGGCGCCGAGTTCCTGTGGATGGGCATCAACCGCGACACGGGCGGCCCGCCCCTGCCCCAGCCCTGCGCTTTCTGGTGGGAGATGCCCGACGGGCAGCGCATCCTGGTCTGGAACTCGATCCACTATGGCGACGGCTATTTCCTTTTCGAGCCCAGCGAGTGGCGTCGTGGCCCCTTGCCCGGGGCGGGCGACGCTCGTTACCGCCCGCCGCGCGATGGCGACATTTTCGATCCTACCCCCGAGAATCTGCAGCGCGGGCAAGAGATCTGTCGCCATAAGCTGGCGGGCTGGGAGGCGCAAGGGTATGCGCACCGCCGGGTCGTCGTGTCGGTGACCAACATGTGGCGCGAGGATAATGATCCCCCCTGCCCGCAGCTTGCGCCCTGGGTGGCCGCGTGGAATGCCGCGGGCCTGAGCCCCACGCTCTCGCTGACCACCCCCGGGCCCGCGCTGGCCGCCCTGCGCGCCGAAGCGGGAGATGCGCTGCCCACGCTAAGCGGAGAGTGGACCAACTGGTGGGCCAATGGCGTCGCCGCCGCGCCCCAGGAGCTGGCTGCCTCGCGCGAGGCCAAGCGAGTGGTCGCTGCCCTCTCCTCGCCCCTCTTCGGCGCCTCGCCATCCCGCGACGCTGCGGTCGACGACTGCCTGCGCCAACTGTGTCTTTTCGACGAGCACACCGGTGGCTCCTGGAACAGCGAATCGATGCCCGATAGCTGGGACAGCAAGGGCCAAACCGCGGAAAAGCAGATCCTGGCCTATCGCCCCCTGGCGCTCGCCGAGCTAGCCATGGGCGATGCCCTCCGCGCCTTTACGGCGGGCGTCCTCGCCCGCCACTCCCCTGGTGACGAATCCTGCACTACGGGCGTCCTCGCCCGCCCACCCCGTATCCACGTCGTCAACCCTTACGACGAGCCCTACACGGGCTGGGTCGCCCTCACCAACGACTCGCTGCGCGGCGACTATGCTGGGGTGCGCGATGCAAGCAGCGGCGCCGTTCAGCCCTTCGACCGGCTGCCCGGCCCGAGCCCCTTTTACACTGTGCCCACGGAGGCGGGCCAGTTCACCCCGCTCGATACGGGCAAGGTCTTTCCCGATCATATCGGCGGAAAATGTCTGCGCTTCTGGGTAGAGGACTTGGCTCCGCATACCAGCCGCCCGTATGACCTGCTTGGCGAGGTGGATGCTGCCGAGGCCAGCCGAGACCGCGATGGGGCTGCCGAGCCCCAGGTGGCGGTGGACGAGATGGGCTGGCCCATCTCGGCACGCTGGGGTGATGCGCAGCTCTTTGGTGCGGGCGTAGGCGATTTCTGGGCCCTCGAGTTTGGCGGCCTGGCGCCCCGTTGGACCTACAAGCAAGTGCTGGCCCAGCCCGATGAGGCCTCGCGCCGCGCCGCGCGCGACCGGCTCTCCAGCAGCACCAACGCCCTGCCCACGGGCCGGGCCGCCGTGCGCGATACGGGCTCCACGCTGCTCTACGAGCAGTATCTCTCTCACCCGCGGCTGCGCGTCATGCGCCGCACCCTCGAGCTGTTCAAAGGTGCGCCCCGCGCGCGCCTGCATGTGGCACTGAACCGCCTTTCCCGGCCCGAGTCGGCGGAGATTCTGTACTTGCGCGTGCCGGTCCATGCTCCCGGGTACCAGCTCAGCTGCAGCAATGGCGGCCTGCCCTTTGTAACTGGCCAAGACCAGATGCCGCACACCTGCGCCGACTATTACGCCGTCGACGGGCGCGTGCTCTACACTCCGCCCGCGGGCGAGGGCGCGCCCAGCGCGCGCATGTTGGAGTGCTACGACAACGTCCTCCTCTCCTTCGGCGGGATGTACAACGGCCTGATGCGCGAGCGCTTCGAGGGCGATCCGTCGCAGGTCTACGCCGTCATCTATGACAACATCTGGTACACCAATTTCTGCGGGGATGCCAGCGGCGTGATGGATTTTCGCTTCGACCTGTATGCGGCGCCGTGCTCCGACCTCGGCGGGGGCGCCCGAACCCTCCCGGGTTACGCCCCACGAGCCTGGGCCGTGGTCGACGTGTAGCGACGAGGGCGGTCCTCTGTACGATGCCGAGACCCGCCTCACGGCGGTACTACGAACGGTCCGCGCCGAGGCGTCATGGAATAGACCAATAGTGTCACGCCATGTGGCCTTGGCGGATGGTCTTGGGCTGGGGGCATGGCCTCTCGTTGGCGGAAGCAGCGGGAGGCAAATTGGGTTCGTTTGGTAAAACAGATGTGGGTCGAAGGTCCGCCTTTCGCCGGCGGCAGCAGCGGGAGGCAAATTGGGTTCGTTTGGTAAAACAGATATGGGTCGATGGTCCGCCTTTCCCTTGGGCAGGAATGATGGAGCCTGCGCCGTGGCGGGTTCGCGAAAGAACAATGGCCCTATCTCTATTGTAGCATGTGGATAGCGCAAGCGCTTTGCGCAAGGGGCCGGGCGCGATACCTAGGGCGGCGGTAGGTGGTGCAGTCTGGTACGCCGCCGGGCGCTCGTGGCCGGTCCGATCGTGGGTAAGAAGGTGACATGGAGTATCTGGAGCAAAGCGAACAACTCGTTGGCTACAAGGTCAAAGTCGTACGCCGAGGACCTTTCACCGTCGTGGGCTATACGCTCATCGTGCCCCCGGATTCCGACCACCTGATCCCCCAGTTCTGGCGGGACGTCATCGCCGACGGCCGGCTCGAGGCCCTCAAAAAGGCCTCCACTACGCCGCCCTGGGTGCTGGGGCTGGGGTCCTGGGACCCGGAATGCGAAAAGCGCGGGCAGCGCTACACGATCTGTATCGAGGAGACCGAGCACACCGACTTTTCCCAGCTTGCTCGGGCCGATCCCCTGTACCGCACCACCATCAGCGACAGCGAGTGGATGTGTTTCGAGCTGTCCGCGGATACGCCTGGGGGCAAGTTCTGGCGGGACAATCCCTATGTGATGATGAAAACACTGGGCTACCGTTTCTACACGGGTGGCGAGAATACGGGGCTGCATTTCGACGCCTACCCGCCCGGCTACGACGCCAAGACGAACCCCGCCATGGAGTTCTGGATCACTGTTACCCCGCGGCGCAAGCGCGACGCCCAAGGCGACGCCGAAGGCGATGCTGATGATTGAGGCCTCGCGCGCTGCGACCACGCGGCCGCCCTGATGAGAGCCTACGTCCGCTCGACACGAGAAGCCCCCCGGGCAATGAGATGCCCGCAGCTAGAGCAGGTTGCCTGAGGAGCGGTGGTGCAACAGGTGCCGCTCCTCGCCGTCGGGGTCGTCGGCCACCTGGCCCTCTGGGATATCGAAGACCATCGTCGCTCGCCGCGGCGGGGCGTAGGGCGGCCAGGCCAGTCCGCTCGGGCTTGGGTTCCTATCACTTGATGTAGGAGACATTATGGGCCCAGCAGCAGGCAGAGTCAACCTTACTGGGCCGATTGCGCTTGCGTGCTCCTGGCGAGGGTGATATGCTGCATATCGAGCTGCCCGTTGTTGCGGGCAGCTAAAGGCTTTTGATAGGCTCGCTGATGATTGGCGTCAGCGAGATGAGAGTTCAAAGGAGAAACGGAAATGTCGCAGGATCTGATCGCAGGGTTGGTCTCCAGTTTTGGGGGACCCGTGTTGGAGAAGCTCGGCGCCAAGCTGGGCCTGCCCAAACAAACAGTGGAGAAGCTTGTTCCGATGGCCATTGGCCTGATCGTGACGGCGCTCGCGCGCAAGGCAAAGACGACAGAGGGACAGGGCCAGATCGGGCAGTTGCTCGGCGCGGCGGGCCAGTTGGGTATCTCCACAGACAACCTGGCCAGCTTTGTCGGCGGCGTCGACTCGACGGAGGCCACCGGGTTGCTGCAAGGGCTGCTGGGCAAGGACGCGCTGTCGAACGTGGTTGGTAACGTGAGTCGCAAGTCAGGTATCTCGGCGGAACAGGCTAGCTCACTGCTTGCCACCGCAGCGCCGGTGGTGCTGGGCCAGGTGGGTGCGATGCAACAGAGCGCAGGCCTCGATTCGGCTGGTCTGGCCAAGATGATCGGCGAGGGCGCGGGTGGCTTGGCGAACCTTAAGGACATGGACTATATCCTCGATGACGTGCCCGGCGTGGGCGACGACATCAAGCGCACCATCAAAAAGATCTTTGGCTAGATCGATCATCTGCGGAGGCATGCAAAATGGTGAACAAGTCGGACTTTACAGCGGAAGAGTGGAAGCAGATCCTGATTGCGCCGCAGATGGCATCGCTCGTTGTCATGCTGGCCAGCCCCAGTGGCCCGGCGGGTGCGGTTCAAGAGATGATCGCCTCGAGCAAACTGATCGCCGAGGCGATCAAGACCGCCACTGGCAATGCGCTGATCGACGCCGTAGCGGCCGACTATAAGGAACGAATAGAGAGGAAAGAGCAGCTCCAGCAGCCAGCGATGAGCAAGGATGCCAAGGAGGCCAAGGCCCAGGGCCTACAGGCCTGTCGCGATCTTGCCGCATTGCTCTCGCACAAGGTGGGGGCGGAGGCCGAGGGGTACAAGAGGTGGGTGTACCAGGCCGCCCAGAATAGCAGCGAAGCGGCCAAGGAAGGCGGGTTCCTGGGCATCGGCGGCGAGAGGGTCAGCAAGGCCGAGGCTGCCGCACTGCAAGAGATCGCTGAGGCGTTGGGCATCGCGGCCTGATCGAGGCGCCCGGGGATTGATGCGATCGCGGGCGCCGGCGTGCCGCGCGTGAGATGAACGGCATGAGGTGTCCTATCGGCTAGCGGGTATCAGCCCCGCGCCAGTGGTGTGCGTGCCCCTGGCGCGGGGTTGCTGTTTGTACGCCAGGCATAAGCGCGTACCTAAAGGCCCCGGGAGCCGGACAGCCAGGGTGGGGTGAGATTCGAATGGGTATTGACACAGAACATTTGTTCTGATACAATAGAGGCATGGCAAGGGGCGATGGAGCTGCTTTCCGGAGCCCTGTGCTCCCGCAGGACCTTCTGTTGCGTGAATGTCGGCTAGTTTT
>CAYQDH010000404.1:0-5372 GCA_964416075.1 uncultured Anaerolineales bacterium
AGGAGCCCTGGCTGAACACGAACAAAGATATCCTCCATCAGGTAATCATAGTCGGCGCGATAGGGGATGACCAGGAGCGCGTGGTAGAGGGCCAAGATGGCTGCACTGACCACAAACCAGGCAGCGATCAGGGTCATGGCCCGGCGCCTCTCGGGCGATTCGCGCCGGATGGCAAAGACGGCGACGGGAAAGAGATAGACGCCGAACTTGGTTAGCCAGCACCCCATAAAGGCGGCAGCCGAAAGGCCCGCGCCGAGGTACGAGCCTCTCCTAGCGCCCCAGATCGCCAGGACAACGCTCGCAAGCGCAAAGGTGACCATGGGAAGATCTAGCAGGGCCAGCCTGCTATAGGCATAGAATCTGTAGTTGGCTGCTAGCAGCAGGACCGCCGCCAGGGCGGGGATCTCTGACACATAGTAACGGCACAGGCGATAGGTGAGGTACAAGGTGAGCCATGTGCAAAGCACGGTGACCGCTCGAGCGGAAGCTGTGGAGAGCCCCAGGATCCGAAACGCCAGCGCTTGGATGGCCGTGGCAACCGGGTAGATGACCGCCGAATTAAAGTCGCCCGGGGTATACCACTGCCCCGTCGTGGCCCAATGCACCGCGTTGCGACTATACTGGCCCTCGTCGGTATAGAGAACGCCCGATGTTGTCAGGTTCAGCGGCGAATCCGCGGATAGCTGGACGAGCCTGAGCATGGCCAGGGCCAGGATGCCCACCAGGCACAGATAGCGCACGGTACGGTTGTCGATCATGAGGTCATCCTGTATCATGGAGCACAGCGCAGTAGGTGGATGGCGGATCGGGCAGCATTATAGCTAGCGGCGGGCGGCCCTACAACTCACCAGGAATCTAGCCAATAGTCTGGAGGATGCGACCATGCAGATATTGCCTCATGTGTATTTGATCAACGGTTGGCCCTATGCCCAACACCAGAACAGCTATCTCCTGGACCTCGGGGGTACGCTGGTGATGATTGACTCGGGTGACCTGGAGACCTCGGCCTTTGACCTGGTGCAACATAACGCTCGCATCTGGGGGTTCGAGCTGTCCCATGTGTCGACGATGCTGGTCACCCATGCCCATTTCGACCACTCTAGCCATGCCGCGCGCCTGCAACGCATGGGGGCCAGGATCGTGGCGAACAAGGATTGCGCCGAGGCCATGGCGAGCGGCGACGACCGCTGCATCGGCTATGCGGTGAACCAGGCGTTCGAGCCCTGTCGCGTGGACCAGGTGGTCGGCGACGGCGACGAGCTGGTTATCGGGGGCACCCCCATCCGCTGCATCGAAGCGCCAGGCCACGCCAAGAGCTGTACGATCTATGAAGTGCTGCTGGATGGGCGTCGCCTCTGGTTTGTGGGCGACGTGCTCCTGGTGGGCCACGAGTGTATGAGCGTCGAGCTCGGCTGGGGCGGGGGGCCAGATTACCACCGGCCCACCTATCTGGAGACATTGCGCCGGTTGTGCCACATGCCGTGCGATAGCCTGTTTCCGGGCCACGGCCCGGCCTGTATCGGCGGTGGCAGGAGGCTCCTGGAGATGGGCTATACCAAAGCCATGATGGAATGGCGGGCTGCGCCAGTGTAGGCGCAGCGGTCTCCAGGACCCTGAGCGGCTATCGAGGCTATGTGCCGCCACTGGATCCTTGGGGCCACGCCCACCAACCCGCATATACTGCACTAGACTCTATAGACATAAGCCTTTTGACTTGGCCTGCAGTTTATGTTATAATATTGACAGTAGTTCAGCGCGAGATGTGGCATCGGTACCCGGCGCGGACGGCAGGCCGAATTCTCCGCATTGTTTCCTTTCACGTTCCGCTCTGTTCCCTAGTTCCCCGGATAGTGATATACGCGCCCTGAGGCATTGGAATCTAGGGTTCCGATGCCTTCCTATGTCATTCTCCATCGCCGGTTAGCGGGTGTGGGACGCAGCGAGCGCCATTCTAGGCGTGTGATAAGCGACCTCATGCCGACAGGTGTTGCCTGACCATAGCGCACCTGCCCAATACATGGTGAGGAGGCAGCAACGATGAGCGACGATCGGACCTTTTTGCGAATGGAAACGTGGCTACTGCAGGACGACAAGATGCACCGACCAACCAGCCGAGAAGTGTTGTCGGTCGGCGCCTTTCTCGAGCAACAGACGATGGGCGTCGACTATGCGGTCTTTAAGTGGATCAAGGGGACACACAGCGATGAGCTGGGCGACACATCTCCCTGGCAGAAAGTGAGACCCAATGCCCTGGGTCCTGGCAAAACGGGCAAGTACGCGAGGATGTAATACCAAGTCTAGTCAAGAGGTGTCGCACTAGGCTGCAGGTTCTATTGCGCGGGACAATGGAACGGTGCAGGTGGCCTGTAGCCTGGCAACCGTTTGCACAGAGGGAGAAGAGGTTTGGAAGACACAAATGAGCAGCGATTGGCATTTCAGGAGTTGATCTCCGGTGATTATGATTACCTTCCACCCCGCAGAGGCCAAGTCAAGGAAGTGGTGATCCTCTCGATATCCGAGCATGCCATGATAGTGGACCTTGGCACAAAGAGAGATGGTGTTGTGCTCGAGAGCGACCTCAGCACCGTAGATGAAAGCTACCGCGAGAGCCTGCGAGTGGGGGATACCATCCCGGTTGCGGTCACGCGCCTTTGGGACGGCGACGAGATCACCGTTTCCCTCAGGCTGGGCCTTCAGCAGCAGGATTGGCTGCGTGCCGAGCGTCTGGTCGTAACCGGCGAAGTCGTGGACACCAATCGCGGTGGGGTGCTGGTGCGCTTTGGCCCCCTGAATGGGTTCGTGCCCAACTCTCATCTTGGAGGCCCCTTCCGGTCATCGGCGCCAGAGTTGCTGGATGAGACCAAGTCCGCGCTGATAGGCCAAGTCTGGCCACTGGTGGTGATCGATGTGGATCAAGCCCGACGCCGCTTGGTGCTCTCTAGACGCCTGGCAGAGCGTCGCCAACGGCAGAAACTCATCGATGAGCTGGCCCCCAAGCAGGTGAGAACGGGTGTCGTACGCAGTATCGTGCCGTTTGGCGCCTTTGTGGATCTAGGGGGCATCGATGGGCTCGTCCATATCTCAGAGCTGGATTGGCAACATATCGAGCACCCTAGTGATGTCGTTCATGTGGGCGATGAGATCCAGGTCTACGTGATCAGCGTGGATCGAGCGGCGCAGCGCATCGGGTTGAGCAGAAAGCGCCTTCTGCCGGACCCCTGGGAGGAGGTTTCGGCTCGACTTGCGGTGGATGATGTGATCCAAGGTGCGGTAACCGCGGTCAGGCCCTTTGGCGTTTTTGTGGACATGGGCCGGGGCGTCCAGGGGCTGATCCGAAACAACGAGCCGTCGGGCATGAACGCCGTTTTCGACACCGAAATCCTACCGGGTAGTGAAGTGAGTGCGAGGGTGCTCGACATTGACCACGCCAAACACCAGATTGACTTGCGCTTCATCGATTATGTGGCGACTGTCGAGCCAGAGCCAGCTTGGGTGGAGGAAGCAAATCCGAGCACCCAGGTGATGATGCTTACGGATGGTCCTGTCGAATCGCTATAGCGCCGTGCCGGGCTCTCGACAGCCAACCTGTTGTAGATCCTAACGCGCTGTCCTGAGAAAGAACTGAAAAAAAGGCACTTGAATAATGTGGCGCCCATTGTGCGTCTATCATGTGCATATGGAATTCACAAGACATGTCCGCAGGAAGGGACTCTGCGGATTTGGTAGGGGGCAGGATGCGCGAACTTGGCTTTTCGATTGGTAGCGAGGTACTGTGTGAGGGTGAGGTCTGTGGACGCCTGGCCAAAGTGGTGGTGGACCCGCATACGCGGCGGGTGACCGAGCTTGTGGTGCAAAAGGGGCGCCTTCTAAAAAGGGATAGCGTAATCCCCGTTGCGGCGGTCAGGGAAGCCACGGTAGAATCGGTGAACCTGGCGATCGGGCGGCAGCAGCTGGACGAGCTAGCAGCGTACCGGGCGCGGGATTACGTCCCCGCGCCTACCATTCCGTCTGAGAAGCACACAAAGGCGGAGGACGTCGTGCAGCAGGTGGGAGCCATGAGCGCGCTCTACCCTGAGCTCCTTTTGCCGGTGGTGCGCTTGCGTACGGGTGGTGCTGTGTCGGCGGGAGACGCCGTCACGATCGAGCGGGGGCGCGATGTGCGGGGTCGAGAGGGCAGCATTGGCACGGTTGACCATGTGCTGATCGATCGGGAGAGCGGCGAGATGAGGCTTCTGGTGGTGGATCGGGGCCTATTCTCCGACAGCGTGATCGTACCAATGGTCCTGGTGACAGAGATCACGGACGATACGATCAGGACCAACCTTGCCGAGGATGATCTCGATGCCCTCTACCACTATCGGGCGAGGGATGACGTCGACATCATGGTCGAACTCAAAGAGAGAGTCTCGAGCGTCATCGATGCAGAGAGCATCGAGATGGCGCTCGACGGTGGCGTCCTGAAGCTATCCGGGATGGTGGCAGACGTGCGCACCAAGCGTCGAGTCGAAGCGGCTGCTCGCTCGGTGGTGGGCGTGCTGAATGTGCAGAACGACCTGGATACCGGGACCGCGCTACAGGCGCGCGTTACGGAGGCGCTGAGTTACGACCGCCGCACTGCGCTTTCGCAGATCGAGGTGGCCGCTGGCGTGGGTGTGGTCACGTTGCGAGGACAGGTGGATACGCCGGAGGTGAGAGAGATTGCAGCCCAGATCGCGGCGGCTCAGCCGGGCGTTACCGCTGTGGCCAACGAGCTCACCTTGGCGCGGGATGATGAGACCGCCCTTTTGCGGCTGGGGATGTTGGCCGAGTGCGGGGTATCGTTCGGCACAAGCCTGAGCCGGGCGCTCCGCGACAAGCCGGAAGCGCCAGCGGGCGCCTCTTTCGAGGTCGAGCTGGCGGAAACGGACGAGGAGGTCACGGTGAGGGCTGCTCTGCCGGGGGTCCAGCCGGAGGATATAGAATTAGGGGTCGCGGGGAACACCCTGACCCTCACCGCGTTGGTGGATGATGGGGTCCGGGGGCCTCGTTCCTATTGCCGGTCCATCGTGTTACCTTCTACGGTCGACGCGGATGCCGTGGATGCAGCTTTGGAGCAAGAGTTGCTGACCTTACGCTTGCCCAAGAGGGCTAGCCCAACGCCGAAACAGATCGCAGTGAGAGCGGGCTAGCCGCTATCAGCATGTCAACAGAGAGGGCCTCAGGCCCTCTCTGTATTTGTGGGCCAGGCAGGCAGCACCCTCGGGGTGCTGGCCGGGGACCACGTGCTAGGCTGCCCGCAACCTGCCCGTGCCAGCTGCCCAGATGACGGGGCTTGTCTACACCACGGCGCTCGACAATCGCTCGTGCGGATACTTGCCGAACAGGCGAAACGG
>CAYQDH010000405.1:0-5369 GCA_964416075.1 uncultured Anaerolineales bacterium
AGCTCGTGGATGGGGCGCCCCAAGACGTTGGTGTAATAGAGCATCACATAGGCGGTTCCGATGGTGACAAAGCCACCGCGGAACAGATAGAACCCCGCCACAAAAGCCAGGGCGTGAGCCAGCATCATCAGCATGCCACCGGAGAAATGCACGATCAGCTCTCTGCGCGATCCGCTGCGCCAGTGCCTCAGGATCTCTGCTTGTCGCTTGTACAGCCCGCGGATGCAAAATTCCACCGCGCCGCAGGAACGGATATCCTCGGTTCCCGCCAGGTGCTCCTCGATAAAGCCAAAGAGGTCCGCTTCGGCGGCGCGCTGCGCCTTGCGCGCAGGCACGGCGACTTCGCGCACGCGATAGAGGATAACAAGGGCGAGCACGGCAAAGACGGTAAAGGCGGCGCCTACACGCCAATCTTCCAGGAAGAGGGCTACCAGGACGCCGGCCAGGAGCAACACATTGCCCACCACGCGGATGACCAGTTGGGAGAAAAAGGTGGCCATCTCGGAGACATCGCCGTCGATGCGTTCGATGAGCTCGCCGGGGCTGGTGTTGTTGTGAAACCCCATGTCCAGGCGCAAGCAGTGCTGGGCCAGCTCGGCGCGCAACGCGTTGGTGGCGGTCCAGGCCACGTTCTCGCCCAAATAGGTGGCGCCTACGTTGAACACCTGTTGGACGATGACTAGCACCATAAAGCTCAATGCGGCCACGACCAACACGGAGTCTGCCTGGCCTGAGGTGGCGGCATCCACAAAGCGGCGCATGATCTGGGGGTTCACCACTTGCAGGCCGATGCTGCTCAACAGCAGCACAGACAAGGCCACAAAGCGCCCGCGCTGGGGCGCGATGTGGTGGGCTAGCAGATCCCCATAGCGTCGCAACGGTGTACTCACGTGTGACCTTTCGTACTGCGCAGACCAGCTGCGAATCACTCGGTTCGGGGGGTGCGAGGTGTCACTAGAACGCCACCCTCAGTTTGCCATTGCTCCCGCACCAGGGGTAGAGTATACTCCCCTCGAGCCTGACGCCATAACAGGCCATGACAGGAATCGGGGCGCCGACCCATCTGAAAGCCTTGCATCGCGGTTATGATCAGGTCAGCTATCCAGAAATCAGGCCACTCAGGGACCACTGTCCCACAAGCAGGAGGTAGACCATGCGTATTGCCATCGTCGGATGCAGTCACGAGACCAACACTTTTGCTCTGGAACAGAACGACCGACCTGATGCCGAGCTGCATCTGGGCGAGCAGGTCATCGCCGAAGCGCATCCCCGGAGCAGCATCGGCGGGTTCGTGGAGGCCGTACAACGTGATATAGAGTTGGTCCCCATCGCCGATGTGCACTTTCGACACGGCGGGCTGATCCACGCGGCCGTCTTTGAGTACTATCGCGACCTGATCGTGGACGGATTGCGCAATGCGGGGGCGTTGGATGGCGTCTATTTTGCGCTGCACGGCGCTATGGCGGTGCAGCCCCCCTACACCGACGGTGAGGCCAGCCTCATCCGTGCCGTACGTTCGCTCCTGGGCGACAAGCTGCCCATGGTGGCCACTTATGACTTTCACGGCATCTACACCGATTGGGAAGTATCGGCAGTGGTGCCCTTTCCCATGAACACCAATCCGCATATCGATGGCTATGAACGAGGGATCGAGGCTGGAGAGAACCTGCTGCGAATGTTGCGCGGGGAGATCCAGCCCGTCACTCGGCGCGTGTATGTGCCCATCGTGGGCCCCAACATCGGCCAGAGCACCTGGTCACACGACCTGGCCGAGGAGGAGCGCCTGCCCATGGTACAGCTGAACCGGCAGCGCGAGGAGCTGGAGCGCCTGCCCGGGGTGATCAACCTGACCCTACAAGGCGGCTATGGCTATGCTGACACGCCGGAGACAGGGATGTGCGTCATCGCTACGACGAACAACGACCCCGCGCTGGCGGAGAAGCTGGCCCGGCAGATGGCCAACGCGCTGTGGGCTCGGCGGGAAGATATCCGCACCGTGCGGCCCATCGTATCTATCGATGAGGGGGTGCGCATGGCCATGGCCCGGGAGAGGGGTCCCATCGTCCTGGTTGACCTGGGAGACGATCCGGGAAGCGCCACCCCGGCGGATAGCCCTGTGGTGCTGGAGGCCCTGTTGCGCCATGGTGCGAGCGATGCTGCCCTGACGATCCGCGACGCGCAGGTGGTGGAGGCGGCTATGCAGGTAGGGGTCGGCGCCACGCTGACGATGCTTGTGGGGGCCAAGATCGACCAGCGCTTCTACAAGCCACTACCCGTCACCGGCCGGGTAAAGATGATCGACGATGGCGAGTATATGATCCTCGGCCCGGCGCATGGCGGGTGGGGACGAGAGGTCAACCAGGCGGCCTTTCGCGAGTCGCACATGGGGCCGCGAGCCGTGCTGCGCATCGGCGACAAGATCGACGTCATCTTTTCCACAGACAGAACAGGGATCGAAAGAGACTTTTTCAAGAGCGCGGGGATCAGCCTGGAAGAAAAAAAGATCTTGGTGGTCAAGTCGAACCAAGCGCACCGCGCGTCCTTTACGCCAGTGGTGGCCGGGATCATCGATATGGATACCCCAGGTGCTTGCACGGTGAATTACGCTAGCTTGCCCTACAAGCACTTGCCGCGGCCGCTGTTTCCGCTGGATCTGGAGATGGCGTGGGAGGCGCATGAGGCCTAACCACCATATCCTGGACTGATTGCGGCTATTGTGACCATCGCTAGGCATTTGGCCCTGTTTCCTTGGGCATGGTAGAATAGAGGTGCCATCCTGGCGTCGGGGCAGCCTGGGCCAAAAGCTCATCACTCGGCTATGACCCTTATATGCTGTCTTGGACAAGTGATGCGTGGAGGTTATTCATGGTGGATGCGGCGGGATTGCTGCAATCGGTGCGTTTTGTGGTAGGGCGGAACGGACGTCCAACGGCGGTGCAGATGGATATCGAGACTTGGCGGGCCCTTTTGGCCTGGCTAGAAGAGCAGGAAGACCGCGCCGTGGTCCGTGCCGCCATCGCCCATCTGCGCTCCGGCCCTCAGGGAGCGGGAGTGCTTCGGTGGGAGGATGTACGTGACGAATGGGATGTTCAGACCGAGTCTGAGTCATAATCGTGTATGCGCTCTATATCGAACCAGAGATCTTGCGGCAGAGGAAGGAACTGCCTGGCGCTGTGCGCCAACGGGTCAAAGCCGCTTTTGATGGCCTGGCCCGAGATCCACGGCCATCTCGCAGCCGCTCTGTGGATGTGACTGGCCTGGAAGTGCCCGCTGGCATCGAGGTACGGCGCCTGCGAATGGAAAAATGGCGCATCGTCTATGCGGTGCACGATCAGGAAGGTTGGGTGTGGGTGCTGGCCGTGCGGCAGCGCCCCCCTTACGAATACGATGACCTTCCCGAGCTAGTTGCACGGCTGAGCTAGGATAGTACCACGGATTTACTCGCAACCGCTTGTCTATGTTTCCCCCCTCCCCTGGTGTCGAGGTTCACTTGAAAGCCTTGGTACCTTGCGCTACACTCCGCCCGTATGCCGGCCCCATAGCTAGCCTCCCATCGCCAGGTGGGGCAATCGCCTGTGAGTAGGCTGGCCGGAGCACCCAAAGAAAGGAGCACAAAAATGACAGAGGCTAAACCGACGAAGAACGAACGGATCGAACAAGCAGCAAATACCTATTCGAAGCCTTCGGAGCTCAAGATCACCGACTTGCGCACGGCGGTGGTGGCTTCCAACTATGATTATCCCATCGTTCGCCTGGACACCAACCAGGGGGTCTATGGCATCGGTGAGGTGCGCGATGCGGGGCACGCCGAGAACGCCCTGCAGTTCAAGAGCATGCTTCTGGGCCAGAACCCCTGCAATGTGGACATGATCTACCGCGATATGAAGCACTATGGCACCTGGGGACGCGAGGGTGGCGGCGTCTCGGGGATCGAGATGGCCCTGTGGGACCTGGTGGGCAAGGTCTATGGAGTGCCCTGTTGGCAGCTCCTGGGGGGCAAGTACCGCGATCGCGTGCGCCTGTATGCCGACACCCCCGAGCCCACTGAGCCGACGCCGGAGGGGTACGCGCAGCGGGTGCTGCAGCGCAAAAAGATGGGCCTCACCTTTATCAAGTTCGACATCACGCCCGATGTATTCGGCGATGCGTTCATCGGTTCCCCCACAAGGCACGAACTGCCCAACTCGCATCGCTGGGATGCCCCCGGCACGGGGCCGGTGACTCGTCTCTCCGATCGTGGCATCAAAAAGATCGTGGACATCGTCTCCGCCGTGCGGGAGGCTGTTGGGTGGGATGTCTCGCTGTGCATCGACCATTTCGGCCACGGCCGCCTAACAGCCAAGGAGGTCATCCGCCTGGCCGCAGCGTTGGAGCCCTTTGGGTTAGCCTGGCTGGAAGACCCGATGCCCTGGTACGACGTCGCTGGGCATAAAAAGGTCACCGAGGCCATCAATATCCCGGTGGCAGCAGGCGAGGTGCTCTACCTGTGGGATGGTTTCCGGGAGATGATCGAGACGCGAGCTGTGGATATCATCCACCCCGACCTGCTGACCTCGGGCGGTATGTTGGAGACGAAAAAGATCGCCGATTACGCCGAGCGCTATGGCATCCCCACGGCGCTGCACTTTGCCGGCTCGCCTATCGCCTTTATGGCCAACGTTCACACCGCGGCGGCGATCAGCAGCTTTGTGTCGCTGGAGAACCATGCCCTGGACCTGCCCTTCTGGACGAGCCTGGTGACCGGCATGGATGATCCATTCATGGAAGATGGCTATACCAGGGTGCCCGACAAGCCGGGGCTAGGGGTGGATCTCAACCTGGAGGGGATCAAGGAAAACCTGCGTTCGCCGTCAGGGCTCTTTGAGGCAACCGACTATTGGAACACGCCCAAGTTGGGCTTTTGGCGCCCGAGACCTGAAGAGCATTGGGACTAGCGCGCCGAACACCAGAACGTTTGTGGGGGTGATCATGCATCCGTTCTACCAGGTTTTCCTGGACAAACTGGAGGAACTGCACGAGCAGATTAAGTCGGCCATCGAGGGGCTGCCGCCCGCAGCGCTGGATTGGACACCTGGCCCGCAGATGAACTCCATCGCTGTGCTGATGGTTCATACGGCAGGTTCCGAACGGTACCTGCTGGGCGACGTGCTGGGGCGACAGGCCACCGGGCGCGACCGGGAGGCCGAATTCCTGGTCCGCGGCCTCAGCGTAGATGATCTCTGCGCGCGCTTGGCCGATTCGCGCGCCTTTGCGCAGAGCGTGCTGGAAAAGCTGACCATCGATGACCTGGTCGCGCCGCGCGTGTTGCGGAGTGGCCGCCAGGTGACCGGCGCCTGGGCCTTGCTCCATGTGCTGGATCACACGGGCGA
>CAYQDH010000406.1:0-5361 GCA_964416075.1 uncultured Anaerolineales bacterium
ACTGGACTGAGGCGGAGCGCGCCCGCATGCGCCACGACCTGCGCGGCCTCACCGGGGGGATGCCTATCCTAAAGACATTGGCAGCCACCCTGCGCGCCGCGGATTGGGACGTCACCGCGGTGGTGGAGCGCGGCACCTGGAACGAGCCCGATGGCCCGCCGCGCTTGGTCGACCTCCGCCCGGGCGACGCCACTGCCCAGACCCTGGGGCTGGCCATCGATATCGGCACTACCAGCGTGGTGGTCTATCTGGCTGATCTTGTGACGGGCCAAACCCTCGATCGCGCTTCAGCGTATAATGAGCAGATCTCCTGTGGCGAGGATGTGATCTCGCGCATCATCTATGCCAAGCGGCCCGGCGGGTTGGAGCGCCTGAGCCAGTTGGTGGTGGGCACCATCAATGGCCTGATCGACGAGCTACTGGAGCGTCATAGGCTGCGGGCCGAGGACCTGGTCCTGGCCACCGTGGCCGGTAACACCACTATGATCCACCTTTTCCTGGGCCTGGACCCGCAGCATATCCGCCTGGAACCCTATATCCCCACCATCAACCAGCCGCCGCCGTTGCGCGCTGGCGCGTTGGGGTTGCACCTGCACCCCGAGGCCACCGTCGATTGCCTCCCTGGCGTAGGTGCCTATGTGGGGGGCGATATCACCGCCGGGGTGCTGCGCACGGGGATGGCCGAAGAAGAGCCGGTCACCCTGTTCATCGACGTAGGTACAAACGGCGAGATCGTGCTGGGCAACCAGGACTGGCTCATCTCCTGCGCCTGCTCAGCCGGCCCCGCGTTCGAGGGCGCCGGCGTCGTCTCCGGCATGCGCGCCACGGCCGGCGCCATCGAGGAGGTGTTTATCGATCGCACTACCGCCGAGCCGACCTACCGTACCATCGGCGACCAGCCGCCGCGCGGCATCTGCGGCTCGGGCATGATCTCCCTCCTGGGCGAGATGTTTATCACCGGGGTCATCGACAAGGGCGGCCGCATCAACCTGCAGCGGCAGACCCCGCGCATTCGCGTGAGCGAGCATGGCCCCGAGTATGTGGTGGCCTGGGCGCGCGAGACCCAGGATCAACAGGGCGATATTGTGCTCACCGAGCCGGATATCCAGAACCTCATCCGCGCCAAAGGGGCCATCTATGCCGGTTTCAACGTGCTGGCCACCAGCGTGGGCCTGACCATGGCAGATATCGAGCGCTTTTTTATCGGCGGCGCCTTTGGCCAGTACATCGATATCGAAAAGGCGATCCAGATCGGGCTGTTGCCCGATATCCCGTGGGATCGCTTCACCTACCTGGGTAACACCTCGGTGCAGGGTGCTTACCAATCGCTGCTTTGCCGCGATCATCGCGCACGCGTCGCCGAGATCGCCAGCAAGATGACCTACCTGGAGCTGAGCGCCGACAACAGCTTTATGGATGCATTCACCTCGGCGCTGTTTCTTCCGCACACCGATCTGGAAAGCTTTCCGTCGGTCAAGGCGGTGCTTGGTGGCTGACAGCGTCAATGGATAGCTAGTCTGGAGCAGTCATGACAACGACATTGGCCATCGTCGGCAAGGGGGGCACCGGCAAGACCACCTTTGCCGCACTGACGATCAAATACCTGCTCGAAACGGGGCGCCGGCCCATCCTGGCAGTGGATGGCGACCCCAGCTCCAACTTGAATCTCGCGCTGGGCTTGCCCCTGGAGCAGACGGTGGGCCAGATTCGCGAAGAGACCAAGCAACAGGTCTCCAGCGGCACCTTCCAAGCGGGGATGTCCAAGCCCGATTGGTTCAACTACAAAGTGAATGAGTGCCTGGTGGAGGGGGATGGGGTGGACCTCCTGGCCATGGGACGCCCGGAAGGGCCCACCTGTTATTGCGCGGCCAACAATATGCTGCGCGGTTGTATCGACACCATGGGCGACGATTACCCTTGGGTGGTGATCGACAACGAGGCGGGGATGGAGCACATCAGCCGCCAGACCACCCGCGATGTGGATGTGCTCTTTGTGATCAGCGACCCCAACTATCGCGGTATCAGCACCGCCGAGCACATTGTGCGCCTGATCAAGGAATTGGGCACGCGCATCGGGGTCGCTTACTTGGTGATCAACAACGTCGCGGGCGAGCTGCCCCCCTCGCTCCTGCAGCGCGTGGAGGGTTTGGGCATTCCGTTTCTGGGGCAGTTACCCCACGATCCGGCGGTCGGCGCCTGCGACCTGGAGGGGCGCCCGCTGGTCGAGCTGGGGGAGGATTCGTTGATCTATCCGGCTATCAAGAGTCTGCTGCAAAAGGCTCTCCCCTGATCGCTGGCCCGGGGCATAACCCTGGGGCCTGGGACCTGAGAGCGTTGAGGAAAAAACAGGAGGCATGGCATGTACATCGTCGGTGAGAACATTCACATTATCTCGCCCAGGGTCAAGGATGCGATCGCCAACCGCGACGCCAAAGCGATCCAGAGCCTGGCCAAGGCGCAAGCCGAGAAAGGCGCGAATGCCCTGGACCTGAACATCGGCCCGCAAAAGAAGAGCGGCCCCGAGGTGATGAGCTGGATGGTGGAGACTGTGCAGGCCGTCAGCGACTTGCCCCTATCGTTCGATACCACCAACCTGGCGGCCATCGAGGCAGGGCTCAAGCTGGCCAAACAGCAGTCCTTCATCAACTCTACCTCCGCCGAGCCGGAGCGCCTGGAAAAGGTGCCGCTCGTGGCCGCGCAGTACGGCGCCAAGCTGATCGCCCTGTGCATGGGCAAAAGCGGCATTCCCATGAGCGCTGAGGAGCGCGTGTCCATCGCCATCGACCAGCTCGTCCCGCGGGCCATGGAAGTGGGCATCCCCTTTGAGAACCTGTACATCGATCCGCTGGTGCTGACGGTGGCCGGTTGCCAGGAGTATGTGCCCCACGCCATCGAGGCCGTGCGCTATGTCAAGCAAGGCATGGATCCGGCGCCCTTCACCATCGGAGGCTTGAGCAACGTCTCCAACCATGTGCCGCCCGAGGGCCGCAGCCTGCTCAACCGCACCTACCTGGTGATGCTCATGGCCGCGGGGATCGATTCCGTCATCGCCGACCCCCTGGACAAGGAGCAGATGGAGTGGATCCGCATCATCGAGCAGCGCGACGATAGTACGGCGCTGGGACAGGCGCTCCTCAAGCTCTACGACGCCACTGCGGCACAAGCCGAGCTGGAGCCCAGTGACGTGGACATGAACGATCCGGATCAGGCGGCGGTCTGGAAGACGGTGCAGGTGCTGCTCAACAAGACCATCTTCTCCGAGGCCTACCTGCGCATGTAATCATCAGCCAGGAGACACAGCCATTCCGTGACTCCTGGCTCCGGATGCCTCTGAAGTAGACCAAGCCTTAGGAGCCAGACCTTACGGGTCTGGCTCTTTTTCACGGGCCTTGGGTAGTACCCCACGACGCGGGGCCGCCGATTGGGTCGGAAGAACAAGCCCCGCCACCGGTCGAATCCGTCATCCTGAGTCCCCCATGGCGCGGGGCGCCAATGGAAAATGAAGAAACTTGCCTGACTGTCTGGCTTATGTATAGTACTAGGGAGAGCAGGCAGACAGCTAGAACCGGGAACACAGTGGTGCATTACAGCCCGTCCCTGAGTATGGTTCCGATCGGGAGTGAATGAAAAAGTGGTGGCTTGGCGAGTTCCCTGCCAAGACCCCGATGGGTAGCTTACAGGTTTGGGAACCGATCGGGTCTGTTTGCTCATCATCAGGAGGGATGCATGAGCAGGAAGAAGACGGCCAAGAATCAGAATCAGTGGGCGGAACTGCCCACAGTCCATCCGCATGCGGCGGGGTTGGACATCAGTGCAACAGACATCGTGGCCTGTGTTCCGGCGGATCGGGACGAGAGACCTATTCGTACCTTCGGGGTGTACACACAGGACCTGGAAGAACTGGCGGACTGGTTGATCGCCTGTGGGATCGAGACGGCAGCCATGGAATCGACAGGAGTCTATTGGATTCCGGTGTATGAGGTGCTGGAGACGCGCAAGCTGGACCTCTACCTGGTCGATGCGCGGCACCTGAAAAATGTGCCGGGGCACAAAAGCGACGTCAGTGACAGCCAGTGGATTCAGACCTTGCACAGCTACGGCTTGCTGCACAAAGCCTTCGTGCCGGAAGCAAACGTCCGTGCTCTGCGAGCCTACTGGCGCCAACGCACCATGTTGGTGGAACACCGTGCGGCGCACATCCAACACATGCAGAAAGCCCTGCAACAGATGAACCTGCACCTTACTGCGGTGCTGAGCGACATCACTGGCGTGACCGGGATGCAGATCATGCGCGCCATTGTGGCCGGGGAGCACGATCCCCGGCGACTGGCCCAGATGCGTGATCGGCGCTGCCAGCGCACGGAGCAGGAGATCATCAAAGCTCTTAGCGGCAACTACCGCCCCGAGCACCTCTTCTCCCTGCAGCAAGCCCTGCGACTCTACGACGTGTACAGCCAAGCGATCAGCGAGTGCGACGCCCAGCTGAAGGAGCAATACCAGAGCATGGCGGGTCTCGACGATGGCGACGCGGGTACCCCGCTGCCTCCTCTCCCGCCCTTGCCTCCAGCCAAGCAAGGGGCTCACTGCAAGAATGCTCCCGCCTTCGAGGCTCGGGAAGAGGTCTATCGCCTTCTGGGGGTCGATTTGGTTTCGGTGACCGGCTTGCAAGAGAACCTCGTGCAAGGGATCCTCACCGAGATCGGTTTTGATGTCACCCCTTGGCCTACGGTCAAGCATTTCTGTTCCTGGCTCTCTTTGGCCCCCCACAACGACGTCTCCGGAGGCAAAGTGTTGCGCAGTCGCACCCACAAGCACCGCAACCGCGCTGGACAATCCTTCCGCCTAGCCGCCCAGTCGATCATGCGCAGTGGTAATCCCTATGGCATTTTCTATCGCCGACTTGCCGCTCGTATCGGCAAGCAACAAGCTATCGTGGCCACCGCTCACAAGATCGCTCGAGCAGTCTACGCCATGCTCAAATATCGACGTCCCTTCGAACTCGTGGCTGCTCAAGAGTACGAACGCCGCTTGCGCGAGCAGGAAATCGCTCGCCTACGTAAGAGGGCGACCCGACTGGGCATGAGTCTGGTCCCGCTAACAACGTGACCCTAACAAGTTTCTGGGTAGCTCCGCGATTCTGTCATCCTGAGCTCCGCGATTCTGTCATCCTGAGCTCCGCGAAGGATCTCCGTTTACTATAGCCAAGTCCATCCGCTTGAGCTCTATTTGCAGCCCCAAGAAGACTAGACACAGCCCTGCTAGCCCGCTAAAGACCATCGTACAATGGCAGCCCATCCGTGTCCACATGGATAGCCTCCAGGCTGCCGAGCTCGACCTCGGTGACGTAGATCGTCCTCTGGC
>CAYQDH010000407.1:0-5331 GCA_964416075.1 uncultured Anaerolineales bacterium
TGTATGTGGGAGGTGCCTGAGTAGGAAGGCTCATGGGAGGTTCGGTTGCGTTGGGATACGGCTCAGATACCGTAGGAGTAGGCGGGATGAATGCTGGCGCTAAGGTGGCGGTTGGTATTTGGGTCTCAGCCTCTACAGAGCTTGGGCGCACCGGCTTAGTGGGCTCCGAGGTCGGCATTGCAGTGAGGGTCATCTGAACCTCAGCGAACCGGGGAATCGGTTTTAGCTCGACATTCAGAATGAAGGGATATGTCCGTTGATCCGGTCCAAGGTCCACGGGGGAACTTTTGCAGTCGAACCCCACACTGCATACCTCGAGATCGTAGTTTCCTAGCCGGAGTTGGATGTCCGCTGTTCCTGAGATTGCATCTACTGAAGCCAAGATAGTGCTGGAGCCCCTGTGGTGTACGTTCACCCAAAAGTCCTGCAAGGGTTCCTGGAGAGATTTGCCCTCTGTTTGCTTCTCAAAGCAGGCCACGACATTGCAGCGCCCGACGATAGGGAACGACTTGCCTACAACCGCGAGGAACGTTCCGGCGATCAGAGCAAGGACAAGGAAACCTAACTTGCTTTCATGTTCACTAGGTGCTGTCATGGATCCTTACATTCTAACAAACACAAAAATGGCCAGCCACGTCGATGCAAATAGCAAAACGATCCCTAACCCTAAAGCCCAGTAAGGACCATGACCATGCAAGATAAATTTTACTATTTCCCTATATCCAAATAGTGATTTACTATCACTGCATATTTGACTCATACGATGACTATCAATACAGAATATGGCGAGTAACCATATTGTACCATAGGAAGAAGCAAAAGAAGCGGCCAGAAAGAGTATGGTAGCAATCATGTCCCACGGGGGAGGGAATGCCTTGAGTTGAGGAATCAGGGTTGCAACGGCGATGGAGACAGCCGCTGGCGCCAGCCCTGCTTCGACAAACCCTAGACTTTCGTCCGAGTCCGATCTTGGAGATTCTGGGGCTGAGTAGGAAGGATGGGGCCTTACAGGTCCTCGCCGCACCTGGCCGTACCGCAGGTGGTGCACTGTTCTGCGCATAGGTTTCCTCAGCTTTCGTGTTTCGGCTCCAGGCCTAATTGCCTGAGGCGTCATCGGATAGCGAATGGATGCTCAGGATACCCAACAGCAAGGCAGAGCCGGCCGACACAGGACGATAGGCGTCGCAGGTTCGCGGTACGGCCCAACACGGCTTCCTGGGCTGAAACCGTTTCCACTATTATGCACGAGAACACTCACGAATCACTCACGATTCGCCGGTTTCAGGCGCGATTTTCAGTTACATAGCGAGAAAAGCTGGGACACGAAGACAACTTGCGTGAGGATACGCAGTTACCACGAAATAGCTGGCCTCCGCGGATGAGAGTTTACTATTACCCTGCAAAATGCGCAAATAGAGCACATATACCAAGTTCAAAGAACATATGATTACAAATAAGCAACAAACCACAGCAACGGATTATTCCGGCGCCGCAAGGCGACTAGGCGGCCTTTCCCGTCACCCGGCTTCTCTAGCCGTCTTGAGCCCTTTTCGCCGCAAAGAGGTGCTGCACCGCCGCGCACACGGTGGCCTTGGCCACGCGCTGCCGCGTGACCACGCCGTACGGGGCGATGGGGTTCTGCGCGGGGGCGCCGATGAAGGGGCTCAGGACGCCGTGGGGCCAGGCGTGCTCGGCGTAGCACCAGATGGTGGCGCCGCAGACATAGGGCGCGGACATCCCCGCGTAGTTGGCCTCCAGATTGGCGGCATGGGTATCCTCGCCTAGCAGATAGCCATAGGCGCCCTCGTAGCTGACATAGCCGAACTCGGTGATCAGGATCGGTTTGTCCGGGAAGAGGGCATGCAGCTGAGCCAGGTTCTCCGCCCACCAGCGGGTCTGCTCGCCCAGGCGCTCGGCGCGGGCCAGGCCCGGGTCCCCCATCCAGGGGTAGGCGTTGAGGCAGATCACGTCGTCGAGATCAAAGGCCGTCGAGCCGCCGCTGCCATCCCTCCGGGGCTGCCAATGGTCGGAGACGTGCACCACCAGCCGGGTGGGGTCCAGGGAGCGGACATGGCGAATCAGGGCGTTGTTGCCCTCCACCACCACGGGATGCTGCTCGTGCGTCTCGTTACTCACCGACCAAAAGATGATCGAGGGGTGGTTGCCGTCACGCCGGATCATGGTGGTCAGCTGTCGCTGCGCCGCCTCCATCTTGCTGCGAAAGAGGGCGTCATCTTCGGCCATGCCGGTCGAGCCGTACACCGGAACCTCGCCCATGGCCAGCAGGCCCAGCTCGTCGCACAGGTCCAGCTCGCCGGGGTGGTGGGGATAGTGGCACAGTCGGACGAAATTGGCGCCCAGGGCTTTCATATCGAGCAGGTCGCGGCGCACCGTGGCCAGGTCGGTGCAGGCGCCGCGGGTGGGCGAATCCTCGTGGCGGTTGAACCCCCGGAGATGAATGGGCCGCCCGTTGAGCAACAGCGTCGCCCCTTGCGTCTCGATGCGCCGAAAGCCACAGCGCGTGGAGAGCGTATCCAGGGCCTCCGTCTCCGGCCATAGCGCGCCCTGCACCGGCCGCAACCGCAGGCTGATCTGCGCCGTATAGAGGGCGGGCCGGTCGGGCGACCAGGGCACGATGCCCGCGAGCTCGCCCCGCACCTGGAGCGAGCTCTCTTGCCCCGGCGACAGGGTCCGCTCCTGCGAGTCCAGCTGGCCGATGGCCTGGCCTCGGGCATCCAGCACCCGCACGGCAAGCGAGACCGTGCGCTCCACTGCGTCCTCGTTGCGCACCGTTGCTTCGAGCGCGAGTTCCCCCCCGCCCTCCTCAGCGAGCGCCGCGGCGGCGGGCGCCGCGACGACGCGCGCCTCGGCCACATAGCAGCGAGCCATGGCTTGCAACGACACCTCGCGCAGGATGCCCCCAAACGGGCGCCAGCCGACGTTCTTGCCCGGGACCTCCCCGGCCAGGGCGTCGTTGTCGACGCGCACCACCAGCGAGTTCTCGCGGCCATAGAGCAGCAGGTCGTGCATGGGGATCTCGAACGGCAAAAAGCCATCCTGGTTCTGCCCGGCCCAAGCGCAGTACTCTGCGCCGCCGTTCACCCATACGGTGGTGTGGTAATTGGCCCCCTCGAAGCGCAGCGCGATGCGCCGGCCTTGCCAGGACTCGGGGATGTGTATGGATCGCCGGTACCATCCCGCGCCCACGTACCACTCCAGGTCGGGGTGGCCCTGCTCCAGGCTGCAGGGCACGCTGATCTCGCGCCAGCGGCGGTCGTCGTAATCGGCGCGCCAGTAGCCAAGTTGCTCTCCCTCGTTCTGGGGATCGAGCTGCAAGCGCCAGCTGTTGCATAGGTCGATCTTGTCGCGTGACATGGGCGCCTCCTTCTGGGCGTGTTTTACTCTGCCAGCCTCTTGGCTGTCTCGATATATTCCAGGGACTGGTGCCGGAAGTAGGTATTGTACAGCTCGGCATAGTGACCGCCCCGCGCCATGAGCGCGGCGTGGTTGCCCTCTTCGATGATCTCCCCGTTGCGCATCACCAGGATGCGGTCCACGTTGCGGACGGTCGACAGGCGGTGAGCGATGATGATGGAGGTGCGCTCGCGCATCACCAGGTCGAGGCCGTCCTGGATCTGGGCCTCGGTAAAGGGGTCGACGCTGGCCGTGGCCTCGTCGAGGATAAAGATGGCGGGATCGCGCAACAGCACCCGCGCCAAGGCCACGAGCTGGCGCTGGCCCATGGAAAGCCGCGCGCCCCGCTCGCCCACATCCGTGCGCAAGCCATTGGGCAGGTCATTCAGCCAATCGCCGCCCCCTACCTGGCGGGCGACCTCCTCTACCTGGGCATCGGTGGCCCCCGGCTCGCCGTAGCGGATATTGTCGAGCACCGTGCCCGAGAAGAGAAAGGGCGCCTGGGGCACGATCCCCAGTTGGCGCCGGTATTGGGCCAGGTCGAAGGTGCGGATATCCCGCCCGTCGACGCAGATCTCTCCGCCCTGGAACTCGTAAAAGCGCGCCAAAAGCCGCGCCACGCTGGTCTTGCCCGAGCCGGTGTGCCCCACCAGGGCGACCGTCTCCCCCGCCGCAACCTCGAGAGAGTAGTTGGGCAGGACCACCTCTTCGCCAGTATAGATCAGGCGCACGTTGCGGTACTGCACATGCCCTTGCAACCGGGGCACGGGCTGCTGATCTACCTGGATGACCCGCGGCTCGGCATCGATGAGAGCAAAGACGCGCTCGGCGGCCGATAGCCCATCCTGGAACTGGCTCCAGAACGAGGCGATGCCGGTCATGGGGAACCAGAAATAGCCCATGGCCTGAATGAACAGGTACCATTGCCCCACCGTGAGGGCCCCCGGCAGCACGGCGCCGTTCACGGCAAGCGCCCCCTGTAGTACCCCTCGCCCGCCCACGTAGAGCAGGACCGCCAGAGCGAGACCATAGGTGACGTCCAGGATGGGAAAGATGGTCTGAAGCGTCAGCCCCCGCACCAGGTTGACGCGAAAAGTCTGCTGGTTGAGCGCCGAGAACTCTTGATACATGCGCTGTTCCTGGCGGAAGCCCTTGGCGATGGCGATGCCGCTGACCGATTCTTGGATATTGTCATTCACCTTGGCCAGAATGCGCCGCGCGTTGAGGGTCACTTGGCGAGCGATCCTGCGGAAGCTGAGCGCGATGAGCACCGCCATAGGAGCCATGGCCAGCATGATCAAGGTGAGCCGCACACTGATATTGAAGGCGATGATGGTTATGGCGAGCACCGAGAGGACCTCGCTCAACAGGTTCATCGTCAGGTCGACGGTGTTGGCGAAATCCTGGGTATCGGAGGTCACCCGGCTGACGATCTTGCCCGAAGGCTGCTCATCGAAGAAGGAGAGGTCATGCTGCGTGACCGCCCGGAAAACATCATTCGCCAGGTTGAGCACCACGTCGCTCATAGCGCGCACCGAGTACGTCTGGCGCAGGTAGTTCAGCGCCCAAGACGAGGAGCGCAGGATGAGAACCCCGACGACCAACGCGGCGATCCGCCCAGTCACGGGGTTGCCGGTGAGCAGATCGATGCTGCGCGCGACGATGAGCGGTATAGCGGCATTCACAAACGCGCTCAGGACGAGCGCCGCTGCCGCGATGAGCATCGGACGCCCCTGTGGGCGAAAGTAAGCCCAGATGCGTCGCACCAGGGCCATATCGCTGTATTTGCGGTCGTAGGACTCGCTCTCGAGGCCGTCCAGTATGAAACCCAATTTAGCGCTCCTTTTTTGACAGGATTTACAGGATTTACAGGATTGGGGATTATTTACCAATCCTTCTTTGCCTAATCCTGTCAAT